>JBJOPC010000274.1:0-4776 GCA_046050965.1 Verrucomicrobiota bacterium
CACCGTGGAGCCGCCGCTATTGGTGTAATTGATGCCGCTCGCGGTGGTGGTCGAATTTGTCGTGCCAGAAAAAAACCACGGGCAGTCTGTGGGGTAATTCAGGTTGGTGCGGTTGCCGTCGGCAAACGTATCGTCCACCAAAGTGACGGCGCGCGAGGCGAGGGTGAGGCTCAAAAGCACGGCGAGGCCGAGCGTGGATTTTACAAATGTCTTCATGATTTTTTACAGCGCACTCGACGCGGTGAAATCGTTTTGACGAACGTCGGGTGCAGTATTTATTTAATTCTTTTCCCGCGCCGAGTCAAGTTGCCGGGCGATATTATCAGGAATTTTCCGCAAAGGACTTGAACCCGCGCGCTACTTCCACAGACTGGACGCGTGTCACGCCTGCCCATAAAAATCTCCCTCGCACTGCTGCTCGCCCTTGCCGGCTGCACTACGCCGCGCAACCAGACCGCGCCGCCCGACTGGGGTGTCGCGTCTGCGCCGGTGTTCGCGCCCGTCGCCACGCTCACGCCCGCCACGAACCGCCCGCCGTTCACCGTGCCTGCTCCACATTCGCAATTGGCCTCGCTGCCGCCGCACTTCGCGGAGACGTGGGTGGCACTCACGCGTTGGGCGCAGGCGAACCATCTCGCCGCACCGCGCAAAATCGCCGCCGCGCCGCTGCCGGTCTACGCGCTGACCACGCCGCACGGAAAAATACTCGTGCGCGGCGGCAGCCAACTCGCGGACTGGAACGGTCAGGAATTTCATCTCGGCTTCAAGCCCGGCGAAACCAACGGCGAATTGTTCATCCACAACCTCGACTTGCAAAAAAATCTCCAGCCGCTGCTCGAAAATTCTCCGCTGCCGTCGCCCGGCAATCGCACCCTCGTGCTTGACCCCGGCCACGGCGGCGGCAACACCGGCACCCGCTCCGTTCACGACGGGCGTTTGGAAAAAGAGTTCACGCTCGATTGGGCATTGCGCCTCCAACCGCTGCTGGAACGCGCGGGTTGGCGCGTCCTGCTCACGCGCACGAATGATTTGGAACTTTCGCTCTCGAACCGCGTCGCCTTCGCCGAGGCACAGCGCGCGGATATTTTTATCAGCCTGCATTTCAACTCTGCCGCGCCGGACGAAAATCCCGCTGGCCTCGAAACCTATTGCCTCACGCCGAACGGAATGCCTTCCAATCTCATCCGCGACGGCGAGGACGACGCGCGGCTCAAGTTCAACAACAACGCCTACGACGAGCAAAATTTTCAGCTCGCGCTGCGCGTCCAGCGCGCGTTGCTCGCGGCGAATCGCCAGCACGATCGCGGCGTGCGCCACGCGCGTTTCATTGGCGTGCTGCGCGGGCAAAACCGTCCGGCGGTGTTGATTGAAGGCGGCTATTTGTCCAACCAAGGCGAGGCTGCACAGATTGCCAAGCCCGCGTTTCGACAGAAGCTAGCTGAAGCGGTCGCGGAGGCGTTGCGGTGAAGTTGCGGTAAAAACGAGGATGGAGGATGGAAAATTATGCCGCTCATCAAAAGTTTCCGTGAACTGAACGTTTATCAAGCCGCCCGGCGCGAGACGCAGGCCATTTACGAACGCAGTCGGAATTTTCCTCCCGAAGAACGCTACGCTTTGACGGATCAAATCCGTCGCTCGTCGCGCGCGGTGAAGGCGATGTTGGCCGAAGCCTGGGCGCGCCGACGTTATCGCGCCGTTTTTGTGAACAAGCTTGACGAAGCCCTCGGCGAAGCGACTGAAACGCAAGCGTGGTTGGATGACTGTTTGGATTGCGGCTATCTTCCCGCCGCCGAACACCAGCGCATGGACGCCGCGTGGCAGAGCATCGGCGCGATGCTCAACAAGATGATTCTGCGTGCCGACGATTTTTGCGGCACACCAAAAGACTGACCCATCCCTACGCCCGCAATCATGCTATCCTCCATCCTCCATCCTCCGTCTTCGGTTGCGCTCGTCACGGGCGGTTGCGGGTTCATTGGCTCGCATTTGGTGGAGCGTCTGTTGTGTGATGGAAAAAAAGTCGTCGTGATTGACGACCTCTCGACGGGCAGTTTGGAAAATTTAGCGGCGGTGAAGGCGAACCCGCATTTGCAGATTATCACGTCGAAAGTTTCCGCGTGCGCGGAGTTGCCGCAGTTGTGCGCGGACGCTGGAGAAATTTTCCACCTCGCGGCCACCGTCGGCGTGGAACTGGTCGTGAAATCGCCGGTGCAGACGATTGAAAATAATTTGCGCGAAACGGAAGTTCTCCTGCGCGCCGCTTGCGCCAGCGGCTCCCGCGTGCTGCTTGCGTCCACGTCGGAAGTCTACGGCAAAAGCACCAAGCCCGCGTTCAGCGAGGACGACGACTTGCTCATCGGCCCGCCCACCGCCGGGCGCTGGAGCTACGCTTGCTCGAAGCTCATGGACGAATTTCTCGCGCTCGCCTGCGCGCAGGAAAAACATTTGCCCGTGACCATCGCGCGCCTGTTCAACACCGTCGGCCCACGCCAGACCGGCAGCTACGGCATGGTGTTGCCGCGCTTCCTTGCGGCGGCGCGACGCGGCGAACCGCTGCGCGTCTTCGGCGACGGCGCGCAGTCGCGCTGCTTCTGCCTCGTGACGGACACGGTGGAAGCACTGGTGCGCCTGCAAAATTCTCCGGCAGCGCGCGGCGAAATTTTCAATGTGGGCGGCACGGAGGAAGTTTCCATTTTGCAGCTCGCGCAACTCGTCATCGCCACGCTCGACTCGCGCTCGACGATTGAATTTGTGCCGTATGCCGCCGCCTATGCGCCCGGCTTCGATGATATGCGCCGCCGCAAACCGGTGGTGGAAAAACTCGCGCGTGTGACGGGCTTCAAACCGCAGACTTCGCTGGCAGAAATCATCAAACTGACGGCGACCGGGTAGGGCGTGGCACTCCGTCCACCCTCCGCCGTGCTGCTACGGAGGACGGGTGCGCGCCGCGAGCATAGTTTGGTTTTCATTAATCCCACGACGTCTGAACGGCGCGCACAGAGTGCCGCGCCCTATCTGCCACAAAAAAAGAACGGCGTCCTTGCGGACGCCGTTCTTGAATTTGGAAGCTTTTGATTACGGGAACAGCAGGATGTTCGTTCCCAAAACCGGGTTAGCCGTTGCCGGGGCAACACGACCTCCGTCGCCAGAGGAGACGAGTTGAGATTGAAACTTGGACTTTGAGTATTGTTGCACGCTGCCGTCAGACAAACCCGCGTTGCCTTGGGCGTCGTGGCCGACGCCCGTGGTCCAACTGGCGTTGGTGTTGAGCGCAATGCAGTTCGAGGTGTAGGTATAGCCAGAGCTGGGGTTGGCAACGTTTGTGACGTTGCGATCCGCCGTCAGAATCATGCTGGGAGAGGTTTCGCTGGCATCAATACCAATCGCGTAGGAAACGACGCCGTTACCGGCGTTACTCCATGCGCCGCCATTGAAGTTGCTCAAGGGAGTGCTGCGCACGGTGTCAGAAGGACAGAGGCAAATCTTCGGGTCATTCAACTCGTTCGACATAGTGGTGTAGATGCGCCACGTCGCAGCACCAGCACCATTTGCACCCGTCGCGGTCGCTTGGTTCACGAATTCCGAAACGCCGCCACTAGCCGTGGAGACGGCCTGCGGAAAACGGTCGTTGTTATCGCCCGACCACATACGGAAAGAGAGGGTAACTTGTTTCTGGTTACTCACGCATTTGATGCGTTGGGCTTTGGCTTTCGCTTTGGCGAGTGCGGGGAGGAGCAAACCCGCCAAGATGGCGATGATCGCGATGACGACGAGCAGCTCGATGAGCGTGAACGCCTTAATTTTGTTGTGGAGGCTTTTCATAATATTCTTTCGTGTGTGCTGGTTGTTTTCTGTTCTGGTTCGTTTTTCTTGGTGAACAGAGGCGCGGAATCTACTGGAATCCATTTCTCTGTCAACCGTTGTTTCCCGACATTTGGACTGTTTAGCAACGGCAATGCCACGCCGTGCCACGCGGGAAAAATCGCCTAAAACCCGAATGAATCCGCAGAAAATATTTTTGCGCGGCGTGTGTGGACGGCGCGACGGCGGCGGTTTGCGCGAAATCTTCACGCACCTGCGTGAACTTCACGCGCCCAACCTAAAGCTTGGAGTCGCTTTACCTTTTGTTAGCTTCGCGGGCGTATGGCTTTTGCTTCCTTACGCGATTTCGTCAACGCCCTCGACCGGGCGGGCGAACTCAAACGCATTTCCCAGCCCGTCGCCACCGAACTCGAGATCACCGAGATTGCCGACCGCGAAATGAAATTGCCCGGCGGCGGCAAGGCGTTGCTGTTTGAAAAGCCGACGATCAACGGCGTGGTCTCGCCGTTTCCCGTGGCCATCAACACGCTCGGCTCGCACAAGCGCATGGCCATGAGCATGGGCGCGGAATCCGTCGAGGAAGTCGCGAACGAACTTGGCGCGCTGATGAAGGCCAAGCCGCCCACGAGTTTCAAGGAAGCCATCAAGCTGCTCTCGCTCGCGCTGGATTTGCGCCACGCGAAACCAAAGACCGTGAAGAATGGCTCGTGCAAGGATGTGATTCATTTAGTTGATAGTCCGAAGTTGAGAGTTGATAGCTGGCCGAAAGCGCCCGATTGGCAGAATCCATCAACTATCAACTCTCAACCATCAACTCTCCTCAACCTTCCCATCCTCAAATGCTGGCCGCTCGACGGCGGACGTTTCATCACGCTGCCGTGCGTCGTCACGCGCGACCCGGATACCGGCGAGCGCAATCTCGGCATGTATCGCATCCAGATTTACGACGACAAA
>JBJOPC010000275.1:0-6452 GCA_046050965.1 Verrucomicrobiota bacterium
GTCGTCTTCGTCGCTGCTCGGTTTGTAGAGTAGGCCGACCAAATCGGCGTCTTGCTCAATCGCCCCGGACTCGCGCAAATCTGACAAGCGCGGCTTGCGGTTCTTGTCCTTCTCCAACTCACGGTTCAACTGGCTCAAGACAATCACCGGCACTTTCAATTCTTTCGCCAACGATTTGATGCCGTTGGAAATATCCGAGATTTCTTGCTGCCGATTGTCCGCCGCTTTGCGCGCAGTAGAGTGGAGAAGCTGCAAGTAATCAATTACAAAAAGCTTGATGCCATGCTGCTGCGACATCCGCCGCGCCTTGGCGCGCAACTGCAAAATGCTCAAGCCCGCCGTGTCATCTATGAACAACGGCGCCGCCGTCATCTTGCCCGCCGAGCCAGTGATTTTACCGAAGTCGCGCTCGGCCATGAAGCCGTCACGGATGTTTCGCAAATTCACCTGCGCGCGCGAACAGAGCATCCGCAACACGAGCGACTCGGCGGTCATTTCCAAACTGAACACGCCGACGGGCAATTTCAAATCAATCGCGACGTGCTCGGCGATGTTCATCGCGAGCGAAGTTTTTCCCATCGAAGGCCGCGCGGCGATGACGATCATTTCGCCGGGATTGAACCCGCTCGTCATCTTGTCCAAATCCGTGAAGCCCGTGCCGAGTCCGGTGAGCGCGCCTTGGCGGCTGTGGTAATCCTCCACCATCGTGATGGCGTTGGTGACGAGGTCGCGGATTTTTTTGGTCGAAGCTTCGACGCGCGACTCGTTGATCTGCAAAATTTCTTTTTCAACTTCATCGAGGAGCATATCCACCTCGCCCTCGTATTCGTAGACGCGCCCGGTTACGTCCGTGCAAGTGCGGATCATTTTGCGGAGCAGAAATTTTTCGCGGACGTGATCGAGGTAGTAACTCAAGTTGGCCGCGCTCGGGACTTTGTCCGGCAAACCCGCGAGGTAGGCCAGCCCGCCGACCTGCTCCAGCAAGTTTTTGTTCTTCAACTTTTGCTGGAGCGTGATGATGTCAATCGCCTCGCGCGAGTCATACATCTCCGCGAGATTTTCGTAGATGGTCTGGTGGCGCAAATCATAGAACGCCTCTGCGCCCATCTTGAGCTTGGTGATGGTCTCGCCCATGGAATCGTTCGGCGAGAGCAGCACACAGCCGAGCACCCCTTGCTCGCACTCGATGCTGTGCGGCGGCAAACGGTCAAGACCGGGCTGCGGCTTGGCGTGCGTCGCGCGCTGGCGTTTGGCTTTCTTAAAATCCGCGCCGCCGCTTTCGTGGGAACCAGAATCAATCATGGGAGTATTTCAGAGGAAACGGCGGGGCGTCGCAAACTTCACTTGTAAAAAGTTAATCACAAGTTTTCCACAATCATCAGCATTGGTTGCTGTTCGTGTAATTGTCGCGCCAAATGTGTTAATCGGCTTTGCTTTGTGTTGGCTCCCATTGAACCAGTGCTTCTTGAATCAAAGCTTTGCTAAATTCGTCACTAGATGCCTGATAATCAGGATTTCCCTCCATTGCGTTTATCAGAAGCTTTAGACCGTAGAAATATTGTCCGAAGGAAGGATTTACTGAAGCGGCACTTGTATTGTGCTTGCGACGAATTGCGTCTTTTAATTTTTGAACGGCTTCAAATTCAGATTTTGTTTTGCCTATCGCAGTCTCAAATGGTTTGTCTTTTATACTTTTGAGAAATTCTTCCAGTGAGGAAAAATGGGGCTGTGCGTTATTCATAATTCAAATGTTGCTGCGTCATCCAACTAGGGATTGACGGTTGCGGCAAGTCGGTATTTTATCGTTGGACGTTAAATGTATGAATAGTGCTTTTTGGAATGAAATAAAACACATCAATAATGGTTTTTGGGAATGTGTGATGAAAATTCTTGGACTAGCGGCATTCATTTTGGCAATTCAGGCAAGTTTAATCATAATCCAATGGGCGTTTGGTGGAAATCCTCGTAGAGCTAAAATATCTCTAATCATTTCCATTCTGCTCGGAGTATGGTTTGTGGCTTACGCTTTATATGGGATTTTTGGTTAAGTAAGAAGTCAAAGAACAAGCAGGAAACTTCCTTTGCCAGCGAACTTATTGCGCCGCTACTCTGCGCTCGTGGAACCCAAAATGACCAATCTCCCCGCCCGCCTGCTGCACGCGCTGGTTTGCGCGTGGCTGGTGGGTGCGACGTTCCTGTTGCATCAAGCGCCGCAGTCGGTGTGGCCGCTCGGCGTGGCGGTGGGACTGCTCGTGGCGAGCGCGTTGGCGACGCAACTGCGCGCGTTGCAACCGCAGAATGTTTTTGTCGCCGCTGCGCTCACGCTGGTCGTCGGCAGCGCGGTGATTTGGCTGAACAGCCGGACGAGCATTCCGTTTGGCCCGCGCATTTTCTCCGTGCGCTGCGGCGCGCAATTGCTCGACGGCCTGCCGCTTGCACCGCCGTTGTTTTGGTTGGCGGCGCTCGTCACCGCGCGCGGCGTTGCGCGGCTTGTGCTGCGACCGTGGCGCAAGCTCCGCACTTACGGCTTCCGCGTGATGGGTCTGACGGCTGCGCTCGTGACGGTGCTTGATCTCGGCGTCGAGCCGTTCGCGGCGCAAGCCAATCATCTCTGGCTTTGGCAGCCGACGAACCTGCCGTGGACATGGTTCGGCGCGCCGCTAATAAATTTTGCGAGCCAATTGCTCGTGACGCTATTCACGCTGGCGGTCATCACGCCGTGGCTCATCAACAAAATGCCGAGCGGCAAAAAACGTCCGCCAGATTTTCACCCGTTAATTCTGTGGCAGGCGATGAATCTGTTTCTCGCCGTGAATTTGGCGGCGCACTCGCTCTGGCTCGCCGTCGCGGTGGTGGGAATTCAAACGGTCGTCGTCAGCTCGCTCGCGTGGAAGAACGCGCGGTGATTTTTAACCTATTTTCGTCAGTTTCAGCCGTGTGACGCGCGTGCCATCGGTGGCTTCCACGCTCAACTCGCCTACGCCCGCCGCGAGTTTCTCGCCGGTTTTGGGGAAGCCACCGAGGCGTTGCGTCACCCAGCCGCTCGCGGTTGTCACGCCATCGCCGGTGAGTTCCGCGCCGACGAGTTCGGAGAGTTCGTGCAGCGGCAACGCGCCGGCGAGTTCCCAGACGCCGTCGCTCACGCGCGTGATGAGGGATTTTTCCGAGTCAAACTCGTCCTGAATCTGCCCGACGAGTTCTTCTAGAATATTTTCCAGCGTCACGATGCCTTGCGTCCCGCCGAATTCGTCCACGACCACGGCCATGTGCAATTTGCGGTCGAGCAACACTTGCAAAACCTTTTCCAACCGCGCGGTTTCCGGCACGAACACGAGCTTGCGCGCGAACGTTCGCAAATCCGCGCCGGTCTGCGCGGTGGCACGGGCGGCGAACAAATCTTTGAAATGAATCACGCCGAGCGTTCGGTCCACGTCGCCATTTTCGCAGAGCGGGAACCGGGAGAAGCGGGTTTTCTCCGCCAGTTCCAGACATTCGACGAGCGTGGCGGTGGTGTCGAGCGCGGTGATTTCGTGGCGTGGGCGCATGACTTCGCGCGCAGTGCGGTGATGCAGTTCGAGGGCGTTCAGCAAAATCGCACGGCGAAATGCGCCGCCGCTTTCGCCGGGCGCAGCCTTGACGAGCAGCCGCAATTCTTCTTCCGAATGGCCGCCATGCAAATCCGTCTCGCCGATGCCGAGCCGCTGCAACACGAATTGAGACGAGCGGTGCAGCACCCAGATGAACGGGAACGCGACGAGATAAAACCAACGCAACGGCGTGGCCGTCCAGAGTGCGGTGTCGAGCGTGCGGCGGATGGCGATGGCTTTGGGCGCGAGTTCGCCGGCGACGATGAGCAAATAGCAGTTCACGAAAAACCCGACGCCGATGGCAAGGGTGCGCTGCGTTTCGGGATTGGAAATTTTTGCGAGGTGAAAAAATGGTTCGAGCAAATCGTGGAACACGGGTTCAACGCAGATGCCGAGCGCAAGGCTGGCGAGCGTGATGCCGAACTGCGTCGCGCCGATGTAGCGGTCGAGGTGCGCGATGATGTGGCGCGCGGTCTTGGCGCGGCGGTTGCCTTTGGCGACGAGGGCGTCGAGCTGCGTTTCGCGGATGCGGACGAGCGCGAGTTCGGCGGCGACGAAGAAGCCGTTGAGCAACACCAGCGCGGCGACCGCGAGGAGTTTCCAAACGTCGTTCATGATTTCGTGCCAGTTCATATCACAGACGCACGTTGCCGAACACGACACGCAAAATATCTTCCATGCTCACGATGCCCGTCTCGCGGCGGTCGCGCCCGAGCACGATGGCGAGCCGCTGGCCGCTGCGCTGCAAACGCTGCAACGCGACTTCGAGCCGCAAATCTTCATCGAGGTAAAGCGCCGGGCGCACGAAGTCGCCCGCGCGTTTGCCGCCGCGCAAGTCGTCGCGGTAAATCACCGTGTCCAAATCCAACACGCCCACGACGCGTTGCTCGCTGCCTTTGGTTTCCCACACCGGCAAGCGCGTGAGATTTTTGGCGTGCGCGAGCGCGAGCGTTTCGTCCATCGGTGTGCCGAGGTTGACGCTCACGGCCTGCGCGAGCGGCACGGCGATTTGCCGCACGGTGAGCGACTGCAAATCCAGCACTCGCGCAATCATCGCTTGTTCGTCCGTCGAGAGCGCGGTGGCGGATTCCTGCATCACGAACTTGAGTTCTTCGCGATTGCCGAAGACGTGGCCAGCAAAAACTTTTCCGCCGGACGCGCGCAGGATGAGATTGGAAATCCACTCGACCGTTGCCACCAGCGGGCCGAGCGCGAGGTGAACAAATTGAAACGGCCGCGCGACGAGCAGGCACAGGCGATTCGGGAATTGTTGAAACAACATTTTCGGCAGCAAATCGCAGAGCGTGTAAAACAGAAACACCACCACCGCGAGCGCGGCGACGAACCAGCCGGGTTGCGCCGCGAGTGCGCCGTGCAGCCACGCAAAACTCAAGCCAAGCAGCACAAAGTTGGCGATGGTGTTGCCGACGAGAATCGTCCAGAGGAAGTTTTCCGGGTTCTCCAGCAGGCCGAGCAGCACGCGCGCCGAGATGCGTCCGCCGCGCATCAGTCGCCGGATGCGAATGCGGCTCAACGCAAACACGCCCGCTTCCATGCCGGAAAAAATAAACGACCACACCGCGCAAGCCGCGAACGCGAGGAGGATGAAGAAGTTCGTGGTCATGGTTAGTCGAAGCGAGTTGCACGGCTCGAAACAAAGTGAACGCTCTCCCTCACCCTAACCCTCTCCCGCTGGGAGAGGGAACAGCTTCGTCGCATTTCAGCGACTTGTGAGCGCGGGGTGCGAACTCCAGTTCTCGAACGTTCGAGTGACTGCCTAGCCAACTCCCTCTCCCAGCGGGAGAGGGCCGGGGTGAGGGAGAACGGCTGGAACTTTGTTTGATTTACTAACTGCGTTTTCATTTCGCCACCTCCACCAGCAGCTCGCGCACACGTCGTTCGTCTACGACGGACGCCGTGAGTTTCAGCCCGCGAAAATTTGCCGCCTCGCCTGCGTTCGGAATCACGTCCAGCAAGTTTGCGAGCAGGCCGCCCATCGTTTCGATTTCCGGCACGTCACCGAGTTGGGGTTGCTCGCGGCGAAAATCGTCCAGCCGCATCGCGCCGCTCACGCGCCATTTTCCTGACGCCAGTTTCGTCATCACGAAGCCGTCGGCCTCCGCGTCGCCGTGGCTCTTGCCGATGATCTCCGCGAGAATGTCTTCCATCGTCACGATGCCCGCCGTGCCGCCGAATTCATCGAGCACAATCGCGAGACCGCGCCGTTGCCGCTGCAAACTTTTCAGCAACTGCAACAGGTTCATGCTCTCGGGAACAAACGAAGGAAACTCGATGAGGTCGAGCAAGTCCGCGTTCGGATTCAGCAACAGCTCGCGCGTATTCAGCACGCTCACGATGGTGTCGGGCGTTTCGTCGAACATCGGCAAGCGGCGATGCTTGTGCTGGCGCGCGGCGGCGACCATTTCTTCGACGGTGGCATCGTCAGGAATGGTCGCCACCTTCGCACGCGGGCGCATGACTTCGCGCACCGTGCGGCGGTCGAGACTGATGATCTGCAAAATAATTTCCTTCTCCGACTGCGCGAGCGCGCCTTGCTGAAACGCGAGTTCGAGCAACTCTCGGTAATCATCATCGGTCACAGCGGCGAGCGGCTTGATGGAACTGGCGGCGGCGAGTTTGACGATGAGTGCGTTGAGCATTTGCGCGAGGCGACGCAATGGCGACGATAGCGTCTGCAACCACGCCATTGGTTTCGCCACGCGCAATGACCATGTTTCCGGCGCGCGCACGGCCAAAGTTTTCGGCAAAACTTCGCCGACGAGCAGCGTGACCGCGAGCGCACCGAGCGCGGCGGCAGCGAGATTCCATTGTCCGCCGAGCGCCGTCGACAACGACAACGAGAGG
>JBJOPC010000276.1:0-10919 GCA_046050965.1 Verrucomicrobiota bacterium
AACCGGTTGCCCTTGATGGTCATCACGGGCGCGCTGCTTATCGGCGGCGGGGTGACGGCAGGCGTCTGGTATTACTTCACGCCGGAA
The DNA here is from genome assembly GCA_046050965.1 of Verrucomicrobiota bacterium. Lineage (GTDB taxonomy): Bacteria > Verrucomicrobiota > Verrucomicrobiia > Limisphaerales > JAFMIX01 > JAFMIX01. The sequence goes on from JBJOPC010000276.1 coordinate 88, forward strand.
TACACGCGCGTCGGCTACCAACCCGTCCAGCCCATCGCGTTTTCCCATGCCATTCACGCGGATCAACTCGGGATGGACTGCCGCTACTGCCATAGCGGCGTGGAGAAATCTTGGTATTCCAATATCCCCACGCCCGGCTTGTGCATGAATTGCCACAGCCAAGTGTTGAAGGATAGTCCCAAGCTGGCGCTCGTGCGCGCGGCGGCGGCGGATCCGACCAAGCCCATTCCGTGGTTGCAGATTCATAAGACGCCGGAGTTCGTTTATTTCAACCACTCGGTCCACGTCAATCGCGGCGTCAGTTGTGTCGAGTGTCACGGGCAAATCAACAAGATGGATGAAGTGCATGAAGCGAAGTCGTTCAGCATGACTTTCTGTTTGAATTGCCATCGCGACCCCGCCGCGCACTTGCGTCCGCAAGATAAAATCACCGACCTCGACTGGAAAGCCGCTTCGCCGCAACAGCAGCGCGAAATCGGAACCAACATCATGCAGCACTTGAAAACCCAGTCGCTCCAAAGCTGCTCCGCCTGTCACCGATGAGCAAATCCATCACTCCCATTTGTCCCGAACCCGCCGGCCAGAAATACTGGCGCGGCCTCGATGAACTGGCCGATACGCCGCAGTTCCGTTCGTGGGCCGAGCGCGAATTCCCGCAAGGCGCCAGCGAACTGAACGACCCCGTCACGCGCCGCAGCTTCGTCAAAATCATGTCTGCGTCGTTCTTGCTCGCAGGCATTGGTCTTGGTGCGAGTGGTTGCCGTCGTCCCGAAGAAAAGATTTTGCCGTTCAATCGGCTGCCCGAAAATTATATTCACGGCGTCGCGCAATTCTACGCGACTTCCATGCCCACGCGCACCGGTGCGATTCCGCTGCTCGCCAAGTCCAACGAAGGCCGTCCGACGAAGGTCGAAGGCAATTCTCAGCATCCCGACAGCAACGGCGGCACGGATCGTTTCGCGCAGGCGTCCATCCTCAACCTTTACGACCCCGACCGCGCCATTGCTTACAAAGGCGGCAAGAACACCAAAGCGTCCGCCCTCGACGCGCTCGCCCAACTCTCGAAGAAATTTGAAGCCAACAAAGGCGACGGCTTGTCGTTCCTGCTCGAACGCAGCACCTCGCCCTCGCGCGAACGCCTCATCAAATTACTCAAGGGCAAATTTCCGCAGGCGCGTTGGTTCGTTCACGAGGCGGTTGATTTCGACATCCATCGCCAAGCCGCCAGCACCGCGACCGGCCAGCCCGTCACGCCGTATTTCAAATTTGAAAAAGCCAAGCGCATCGTCTCGCTTGATTGCGATTTCATCGGCGCGGAAGAAGACAACCACCGCTTCATTCGTGGCTTCGCCGACGGCCGCAAAGTTTCCGACAACGAAAACAACAAAGCCAAGGGCGAAGATTTAATCAACCGCCTCTACGTCGTCGAAAGTTTGATGACGCTCACCGGCGCGAATGCCGACCATCGCCTTCGTCTTCCGTCCAGCCAAGTCGTGCAGATTGCCGCCGCGCTCGCAGCGGAAATCGTCAAGCAGGGCAGCGCGGAATTCGGTGCAGCCGTCAGCCAAGTGCCGAAACTTTCCGGCGAACTTGCCAAGTGGGTTTCTGCCTGCGCGGAAGATTTGGGCAAACACGCCGGCACGTCACTCGTCGTCGCGGGTTATCGCCAGCCGCTCGCCGTTCACTTGCTTGCCAACGCGATTAACTACGCGCTCGGCAACATCGGTCAGACTGTCATTTACCAACCCACGCCCGACACCGGCGAAGCTTCGCTTGCGGAACTCGCGACGGAACTCAACGGCGGTTCGGTTGATTCGCTCGTCATTCTCGGTGGCAATCCCGCTTACACCGCGCCCGTCGAACTCGATTGGTTGAAGACGCAGCGCAAAGCTAAAACGGTCGTCCGCCTCGCCTACTACGAAGACGAAACTGCGGAAGCGACCGATTGGCATTTGCCGCTCGCGCACTATCTCGAATCGTGGGGCGACGCCCGCACGACCGACGGCACGCGCGTCTCCGTGCAGCCGCTCATCGCGCCGCTGTTCGACAGCCTCACCGAACTCGAAGTGCTCGCGCGCCTCGGCGGTCTGGACACGACCAGCCCTTACGAAATTGTCCGCGAAACGTTCCGCACCACGGTGTCCGCTTGGGAATTTGAAGAAGCGTGGAAGAATTTTATCCATGATGGTTTCGTCACGGGCAGCGCGAACAAAGCGGCGGCGGTCGGCGTAAATTGGCCGGCAATCGTCTCGGTGGTGAGCGCGGTGAAAGTTGCCGCCGCGCCGAGCAAAGATTCGCTCGAAGTGAACTTTGTCCGCGATCTCAAAGTGGACGACGGTCGCTATAACAACAACGGCTGGCTCCAAGAATTGCCCGACCCGATTACAAAAATCGTTTGGGAAAATGTTTTCCTCGTCAGCCCGGAAACTTTCAAGGCGTTTGGTTTTAATTTCAAAGACAACGAAAGCGGTCACGCGTTTGTGCCGGTCGTGAAGTTGGAATTGAATGGTCGCACTGTCGAAGGCCCTGTCTGGGCACAGCCCGGTCAGGCCGATAACACCGTGGGTATCGCGCTCGGTTACGGTCGCACGAAGTCCGGTCGCGTCGGCAATGGCACGGGTTTCAACGCCTATTCTGTTCGCACCACCGACGCGCTTTACATCGCGGCGGGTGGCAAACTTTCTATCACAGCCGCTGCGCCGTATCCGGTTTCCACCACGCAGAGTCATTGGAAAATGGAAGGTCGCCCGGTCGTCCGCGAAGCGAACCTCGAACAATTTTTTGACCGTCCCGATTTTGCGAAAGGCATGAATATGCCCGAGCCGCCCGGTGGCGATCGGCCGCTCTACATCAATCCGCTCGACGTGAAGGGCGCGGATGGAAAAACGCCGCGCGAAAAATCCCCGCACCAGTGGGGCATGTCCATTGACCTGAATTCCTGCGTCGGTTGCTCGGCTTGCGTCGTGGCGTGTCAGAGCGAAAACAATATTCCGATTGTCGGCAAAGATCAGGTTGGCCGCAGCCGCGAGATGCACTGGTTGCGCATTGACCGCTACTTCACCGGCGGCGTGAACGACCCGCAAGTCGTCACCCAGCCCATGCTTTGCCAGCATTGCGAATCCGCGCCGTGCGAATCCGTCTGCCCCGTTAACGCGACGATGCACGACGAAGAAGGTTTGAATGTGATGGCGTATAACCGCTGTGTCGGCACGCGCTATTGCTCGAACAATTGTCCGTATAAAGTTCGCCGTTTCAATTATCTCGATTTCAACAAACGCCCGCTCGACAAACTCAAAGGCCCGTTCTTCAGCACACCGTTGCTGAACACCGTGGACGGCGAATGGGAACTTGCCCGTTGGTGGCGCGACCCGAGTCGCGGTATTCGTCCCGAAGACGAATACGAACTCGTCAAGCTCGCGAAGAATCCTGACGTGACTGTGCGTATGCGCGGCATCATGGAAAAATGCACGTTCTGCATCCAGCGCATCGAAGGCGCGAAGATTGCGCAGAAAGTCAAAGCGGGTGCGACCGACGACATCGAAGTCAAAGACGGCACGTTCACGACCGCGTGCGCGCAGGCTTGCCCGGCGGGCGCGATCGTGTTCGGCAACACCAAAGATCCGGCGAGCCGCGTGTCGAAATTGAAAGCGCAAGAACGCGATTACACCGTCTTGGAATTTTTGCTCACCAAACCGCGCCTGACGTATCTCGCGCGCGTCCGCAACCCGAATCCCGCCATGCCGGATTACACCAAAGCTCCCGCGAGTTTTGAAGAATGGGAAAAAGAGGGCAACCATCTTGGCCATGAAGAACACCACGCCCACGCCGAAGCTTCGGCGGAGAAGGGAGCACTCTGATGACTGCTGAAACGTCCATTCAAGTGTCGCCTCCGCCTGCGGAACTAAAGCGCGAACCGTTGGTGGAAAACCAACGTAGCATCGGCTGGATTTCCGACCAAGTCGCGGCGGTCATCGAAGGCAAAACGCCTGCGTGGTGGTGGGCGGCGTTTATTCCGAGTGTGTTGCTCATGTCGCTGCTCGGCTCGATGCTGATTTACAAAAGCTCCGTCGGCGTCGGCGTCTGGGGCAACAACCATCCTGTCGCGTGGGGTTGGGACATCATCAACTTCGTCTGGTGGATCGGTATCGGTCACGCGGGAACTTTGATTTCCGCGATTCTCTTTTTGCTCCGCCAGAAATGGCGCACGGGCGTGAACCGCGCAGCGGAAGCCATGACCATTTTCGCCGTGATGTGCGCCGGTATTTATCCCGCGTTGCACACCGGTCGCGAATGGCTCGACTGGTTTCTGTTTCCGATTCCCACATCGAATAGCCTCTGGCCGCAGTTCCGTTCACCGCTGATGTGGGACGTGTTCGCCGTCTCGACTTACTTCACGGTGTCGTGTTTGTTCTGGTATGTTGGCCTCGTGCCGGACTTGGCGATTTTCCGCGACCGCGCGAAGACTAAAGTCCGCAAATTCATCTACGGCTTCTTCGCGCTCGGCTGGACCGGTTCGAACCGTCACTGGTGCAACTACGAGAAGTGCTATTTGATTCTCGCGGGCGTCTCCACGCCGCTCGTATTGTCCGTGCATTCCATCGTGTCATTGGACTTCGCGGTGTCGCAGGTTCCCGGCTGGCACACGACCATCTTCCCGCCGTATTTCGTCGCGGGCGCCATTTTCTCCGGCTTCGGCATGGTGCTGACGCTGCTCATTCCGCTGCGCAAGATGTGCAAGCTCGAAGAGTTGATTACGATGCGGCACATTGATTTGATGTGCAAAGTCACGTTGGCGACCGGCTCGATTGTCGGCTACGCCTACTTGATGGAATTGTTCATTGCGTGGTATTCCGGCAGTCCTTACGAACGCTTCGCGTTCATCAACCGTCTCTCCGGCCCGTATGCGTGGGGCTATTGGACGATGATGGGTTGCAACGTGATTCTGCCGCAGTTGTTCTGGATTCCGAAACTGCGCCGCAACTTGGTGCTCGTGTTCATCGTGTCCATCTTGGTGAACATCGGTATGTGGTTCGAGCGCTTCGTCATCATCGTGATTTCGTTGCACCGCGATTTCCTGCCGAGCAACTGGGGTTACTACGCGCCGTCGTGGGTGGACATCTGCACGTTCCTCGGCACGTTCGGGTTGTTTTTCACCATGTTCCTTTTGTTCATGCGCTTCTTGCCGATGATTGCGGTTTCGGAAGTCAAAGGCGTCACGCCGCAGGCTGACCCGCACCATCCGCTCGGCGGCGCGAAAGGACATCACTGATGAGCGCGAACTCCAAAGCTTACGGCATCATCGCCGAATACGACACGCCCGCCGACCTCATGCACGCGGCGGAAAAAATCCGTGACGCCGGCTTCCGCAAATGGGATGTCTTCTCGCCGTTCCCCGTGCACGGCATGGACGACGCGATGGGGTTGAAAAATTCGCCCGTCGGTTGGTTTGGTTTCACGGGCGGCGTTTGCGGCTACGCGACCGGGATGTTGCTCATCTGGTTCTGCAACGCGCTGGATTACCCGATCATGATTGGTGGCAAACCGATGTTCAGTCCGTTCGCCGCGTTCCCGCCGTCGTATGAACTGACGATTCTGTTCACCGCGTTCGGTTCCATCGGCGGCATGATGTTCTTGAACAAACTGCCGCGCTTGAATCACCCGCTGCTCAAACACGCGCGTTTCGAGAAAGCCACGCACGACAAATTTTTCCTCGTCATCGAAACCGCTGACCCGAAATATTCGGAAGCGCAAACTCGCAAACTGCTGGAGACCACCAGCAGCACGCACATCGAAATGGTGGAGGAATAACCATGCGCTACTTTCTCCTCATCGTTGTCATCGCCGTCGCGCTCGTCGCCGCCATCGCGGGCAAACGCGGCAGCGTCTCGCGTAACCGCCCCATCTCCATTATCCCGGACATGGACAAACAATGGAAATTGCTCCCGCAAAAAGATGCGGAGTTTTTCGCTGACGGACGCAGTTCGCGCTTGCCGGTGGAAGGCACGATCGCGCGCGGCACACCGTATCAAGATTGGCCGGCCAACACGGGCCGCGTCGCGGGCTTGACCAACTTCGTCGAAAACATTCCTGTGCCGGTCACCGAGCAGTTGCTCGCGCGCGGCCAGCAACGTTTCAACATCAACTGCTCGCCCTGCCACGGCGCGCAAGCCGACGGCAATGGCATCACAAAGAAAATCGGCGCGATGCCCACCGTCGCGAACCTCCATGACAAACGCATCGTCGAACTGCCTGACGGCGAAATCTTCAACACCATTTCCAACGGCAAAGGTTTGATGGGCGCTTACGGCCCGAACCTCGTGCCGCAAGATCGCTGGGCGATTGTCGCTTACCTGCGCGCATTGCAGTTGAGCAAGCTCGGCGCGGTCGCCGACGTGCCCGCACAATTCCAAGCCGCGCTGAAGAAATAATATGAGTTCACAATCGCACAACGATAAAGCGACGCCGCTGGACTTGTCCAAGTGGGCGAAAGTTCCGAACCTGATGGTCGGCCTCGGCGGCTTGCTCGCGCTCATTGGCCTCGTCATGAGTTTCTCCCGCGACGGCGGCCGCCAGTTTGGTTTCGCGTGGCTCGTCGGTTTCATTTTTGTGTTCAGCTTCCTGTTCGGTGCGCTGTTCCTCGTGCTGGTGCATCACCTGTTCGATGCCAATTGGTCGCTGCCCATCCGCCGCACTTGCGAAAATATTTCCAGCCTGTTGTTTCCTTGGGGACTGGTGTTCTTCATTCCGGTCGCGTTGCTGGCGAAGAAAATTTATCCGTGGATGACCGTCACCGACGTGGCGGGCGACCACGCGCTCCACGCGAAACAACCGTTGCTCACGATGCCCGGCTTTTATTTGTCGTCGCTTGTCGTGTTGTTCGCGCTTGGTTTCATTGCCAACCAACTTCGCAAACTGTCAGTCGCGCAAGACCAGAGCGGCGCGGCGGAATGCACGCACAAGATGCGGCGGTTCGCTTACGTCGGTATTTTCTTGTTCGCGTTCCTCGGCACCCTCGGCGTGATTCTCTGGGTGAAATCGCTCCAGCACCAATGGTTCTCCACGATGTTCGGCGTGGTGTTCTTCGCGGGCAGCGTGTGGATGACGCTGGCTACGGTGTATGTCATCACGCTGGTGCTCGGTCGCACGGGCGCGTTGCGCGGCGTGATTCATCAGAATCTTTTTTACTTCCTTGGTTCGCTGTTCTTCGCGTTCACCGTGTTCTACGCCTACGTCACGTTCTCGCAATACTTCATCATCTGGAACGCCAATATGCCGGAAGAAACCTTCTGGTATGTGCAACGTGAAAAGGGAACGTGGTTCTGGTGGAGCATGATTATCATCTTCGGCCATTTCTTCGTGCCGTTCCTCGGACTGCTGCGGATTGACGCCAAGAAAAACTGCTGCGTCATGGGTTTCTTTTGCGTGTGGGCGTGGCTGATGCATTTCACCGACATGGTGTTTCAGATTTTGCCGGTCGTCAGCCCGCACGGTGTGCCGCTGAAACTCGTCGTGCTCTCTGCTGGTTGCGCGGCATTGATGCTCGGCTTGCTGATTAAACTCTATCTCGCCCGCGCGGCTAGTGCCGCGCCGTATCCGCTCAAAGATCCGCGTCTCATGGAGTCGCTTGGCCAACTCAATCTGGAAGCTCAACCCCAAGGAAGTAAATAATGAGCGCCGAAAATAAATCCTGCTCGACCGAAATCGCCTGCCAAACATCCGGCTGCTGCTGGACTAAATGCGCGGTCTACGGTTTCGCCATCGTCGGCACACTGCTCATCGCGGGCGCGCTCGTCGCGGCGATGATTCATTACACCAAACCCGCGCCGCTCGGCGAAGACCGCGTCGCGCTCCGCAAAAAATCGCTCGCCGAAATCCGTGAAGCCAACGCCGAAGCCCTCACTACCTATGGCTGGGTTGATCAGAACAAAGGCCTCGTCCGTTTGCCCGTCGCGCAGGCGATGGCGCAAGCCGTGACTGCTTGGAAAAATCCCGCTGCCGCCCGCGCTGACTTGCTCGCGCGCGTGGCCAAAGCCGCTGCGCCCGCGCCGGTGAAGCCCAGCGCGTTCGAGTAAAAAACTTTTCGCCAAATGTCCGACTGCCAATCCCAATCTAACGAAACCTGCTGCGCCGCGACCGCCACCGAGTGCGCGGATGTGAACGCGTCGTGCCGCCTGCCGGTGTTGCAACTATTTTTCGGCGCGGCCTGCTGGCTCGTCGTGAGTTCTGCGCTCGCGCTCATCGCGTCCATCAAACTTCACGCGCCGAATTTCATGGGCGACTGCCCGTTCTTCACCTACGCCCACGTTCACGCGGCGCACCTCAATGCGCTCGCTTACGGCTTCGCCGCGCAGGCTGCGCTCGGCGTCACGCTCTGGCTGCTCGCGCAAACCGGTAAGACCAAACTCGCGTTGCCCGGCGGCGCGCTCATCGCGGCGAAACTCTGGAACCTCGGCGTGCTCGTCGGCGTCGTCAGCATCTTCGCAGGCAACCAAACGGGCTTTGAGTTTTTGGAATTCTCACAAGCCGGTTCCGTCATCCTCTTCGTCGCGTATGTTATGCTCGCGCTCGCGGGCTTGCTCACGTTCGCCAAGCGCACCGCGAGCGACTGCGTCTCGCAATGGTTTCTCGTCACTGCGCTGTTTTGGTTCCCGTGGATTTATCTGACGGCCACGTCACTGCTCGGTTGCATGCCCGTGCGCGGCGTCACACAAGCCGTCATCGCGTGGTGGTTCACAAATAATTTCCTGTTCGTCTGGCTCGGCCTCGTGGCTCTCGGCGCGATTTTTCACTTCGCGCCGAAATTTGCCGGACGCCCGTTGCACAGCCGCCAACTCGCGCTGTTCTCGCTCGCGCTGCTGATTTCGTTCGGCTCGTGGGCAGGCATTCCCGCGAGCGCGCCGGTTCCCGCGTGGCTCCCGGCGTTGAGCGCGTTCGGCGCGTTCATCAGTGTGGTCGCCGTCATCGCGGTGTTCGTGAACATCAGCAAAACTTTCGCGAGTTGTCAGCGCAACGAGTGCGACGTGGCTGGAAAATTCTTTTGCAAGAGCGTGCCCGCGCTGGCGTTGTTCGCCGTGGCGAATGCGCTCGCGTCCAAAGCTCACTGCGCGGGCATCGTGAACTTCACCTGGTTCATGGTCGCGCTAAATTATCTATTGCTCTACGGCTTCGTTGGCATGGTGCTACTCGGTGCGATTTACTACATCGCCCCGCGACTCGCTGGCGTGGACTACTGCTGCACCTCGCCCATCAAGGCGCACTTCTGGCTGATGTTGGTCGGCACGATTTTGTTGGTCGGCTCGCTCATGCTGGCGGGCAAGACGCAAGGCAACTTGCTCAACCAACCCAACGTCGCCTTTGCGGACGTGACGCACAGCATGATGAAATTTTTCCGCATGAGCACGCTCGGCGACCTCTTGATTCTCCTCGGCAGCTTCGCGCTGCTGTTGAGTCTCGTCGGTCTGCTGCGCGCCGCTTGTAAAAAATGCTGCGGTAAATCCAACTGCTCGGAGGTGTCCAAGTGAATCGCGGCCCCGTAATTTTCATCTCGGCGTTCCTCGCGTTCGCCGTCTCGTTCGGTGCGTTCGTCCTCGCGCCGCAAATCCAAATCGGTCGCCAAGCCCTCACCGTCTCCGTGGCGAGCGGCGACGTTTATCCGAACGCGCGCGCCGGACAAGCCGCGCAAGGCGCGCAAGTTTATCGTGCACAAGGCTGCGTCGCCTGCCACAGCCAATCCGTGCGGCAAGACGGTGCGAACTTCGACGTGATTCTCACCGACGGCGGCACGAACCACGCGGCCACGCTTTCCGTGCTGGAAAAACTCACGTCCAAAGCTTCCTGCGAAATCGTTCCCGTCACCGCGCTCGCAGGCTTGACGGACAAGAATCACGCCGTTGCCGCCGTCAAAGCCTTGACCGAAGTCGGCGCGAAAGCATCCATCGCCGTCAGGCCGTTCGGGGCGGACATCGCGCGCGGTTGGGGCGCGCGTCGCACCGTCGCGGCGGATTACCTTTTCGATTCGCCCGTGCAAATTGGTTCCTCCCGCCTCGGCCCTGACCTTGCGAACGTCGGCGCGCGTTTGCCCGACGCGAGCTGGCAGTTGATTCATCTCTTTAATCCCCGCGCCGTCGTGACCGGCTCCGTGATGCCGCCCAGCCGCTTCCTGTTTAACGTGCAGAAGATTAAAAATAATTCTCCGTCGCCCGCCGCCCTCGTGTTGCCCGCCGGTGCGGGCGTGAAAGACGGCTACGAAGTCATCCCCACCGACGACGCCCGCGCGCTCGTTGCGTATCTGCAAAGCCTGCGCGTGGAAACGCCGCTGTATGAAGCGCCGCTCACGCCGTCCGCCGCGCCTGCCGCCACCACTGCGATCGCCAAATGAATCCCGAAACGAACCAATCGAATTTGAATGACGGCGCGGTAGCTCCGATGTGGCTCATCGTGTTGTTCGGCGTGTTGCTTTACGCGGGCGCGCTTTACTTCGACGCGCACGGCGGCGATTTCAACCCCAACGTCTACGCGCCCGTCCGCAACCTCGAAGAACTCGCGCTCTACCAACCCTCGCGCGGCGCGGAAGAAGAATTGATTCACCACGGCGAAGGCATTTACAAAGTCACTTGCGGCCAATGCCATCAAGCCAGCGGTCTGGGCGCAGCGGGACAATTCCCGCCGCTCTGCGGTTCCGAATGGGTCAACGAACCCGACCCCTCGCGCGTCATCCGCATCGCGCTCGCGGGCGCGCAAGGCCCCATCACCGTCAAAGGTCAGGAGTGGAACCTCATCATGTCGCTCAACGCCACCACGCTGAACATCAGCGACGCCGACCTCGCCGCCGT
>JBJOPC010000277.1:0-23590 GCA_046050965.1 Verrucomicrobiota bacterium
GGGATGAACTGGGTGTAGGTCATGTTCTCGGCGATTTTTTCGTCGCCGCGATGCAGATAGCCGATGTCGGGAATCGCCTTGGTGATGATCTCGCCGTCCAGTTCCAGAATGATGCGCAACACGCCGTGCGTGGACGGATGCGACGGCCCCATGTTGAGGACCATCTTTTCGCCCTGCATGTCCTGCAAATCTTCGGCGGGCGGAAATGACCGCGCCACCGCCGCCGCTTTGGCAGCAGAGTCGCGAATCTCGATTTCTTGAACTTCGGGCATGGAAATTTAATTTTCGGGCGTCCGCACACGCGGCTCACGTTCGATGGAATCTTTACCGCCAGGCGTCGTCACGAACGGCCCGCCTTCAATCGGCGCAACTTTGCTGAACGCCACTTCGGGCAAATCCGTGGGCTTGCCGCCAAGCGGGAAATCTTTGCGGAGCGGAAAATACGGGTAGCCCTCCCACATCAGAATGCGCCGCAAGTCCGCATGACCGCGAAACCGCACACCCATCATGTCGTAAATTTCGCGCTCGTGCCAATCCGCCGTGCGCCACACGCCGGTGACAGTGGGCAACTCGGAAAGTTCTTCGCTCACGTTCGTTTTGAGCCGCAAATGCTGGCCGTGGGCGAGGCCGTAAAGTTCGTAAACCACCGTCCAGCGCGGGTCTTCGCCGTAGTTGTCCACGCTCGAAACGTCCAGCAGCAGATTGAAGCCAAGTTCTTTTTTCGCGAACGTGCACACGTCTGCGATGCGTGCAGCATCCGCCACGTTCACCGTGAGTTCGCCGCGAAACTCCGTCGGTTCGGAGACGAGTTCACCGAACTTTGCGGAAAGTTTTTTGGTGAGGTCGAGCGCGGTCATGCGACTTGGCGTTTGCTAAAAATAGTTCCACCGACGGACGCGCCCAACACGGGTTCGCGCGCGACGACTTGGTTTTGCAGCTTGATCAGCGCGTCGAGCAACGCTTCGGGACGCGGCGGGCAGCCGGAGACATACACGTCCACCGGCACGATGTTGTCCACGCCTTGCAGCACGGAATAGCTGCGATACATCCCGCCGGTCGAAGCGCACGCGCCCATGGCGATGACGTATTTCGGCTCGGCCATCTGGTCGTAAATGCGTTTCACGGACAACGCCATTTTGTAAGTGACCGTGCCGGCGACAATCATCACGTCGGATTGGCGCGGCGAAAAACGCATGACTTCCATGCCGAAACGCGAGATGTCAAAGCGGCTGGAACCCGTAGCCATGAGTTCAATCGCGCAGCACGCGAGACCCATAGGCATCGGCCAGACGGAGTTTTTGCGGAACCAATTCAGCGCGGCGTCCACTTTCGTGACGATGACGTCGCCTTCGATTTTGGAATCGTAGCTGAGTTCGTTGTTGGTTCGCATGGCGAAAAAGTCGGGGCGGCTGCGCCCCAATCGCGCGCAGCTTAATTGGCGGGAAATTTCGAGGCAAGCGATTGCGTGAACTTTTTCACAAGGACGAGCGAACGAAAAATTTCAACCGAACGAAGCTAGAGAACCAATAGCGAACCGAGAAGACTTGAAACCTTCAACTTGCAACCGGCAACCACTACTTTTTTCCGAACTCCTTGATGATTTTCAACATCGCGTCGGCGTCGGGCGATTGTTCGAGGGCTTGGCGGAATTCCGCCTTGTGCATGAGCTTGGCGATGTTGGCGAGCGTGTGCAGATGTTTCTGAAACTGACCTTGCGGGACGAGGAAAAGCATCACGAGATTCACGTTCTGGTTGTCGAGCGCGTCGAAATTCACGCCGGTGCGCGAGCGCCCGAGCGAGCCAATGACTTCGGTGATAAGATCGGTGGACGCATGCGGCAGGCCGATGCCGAAGCCGATGCCGGTGGACATGGAGTTCTCGCGTTTCTTGACGGCGGCGGTGACGGCTTCGCGGTGCTCGGCTTTGAGCTTGCCGGTGGCAATGAGGTTGCCGATGAGTTCATCAATAGCTTCCCACCGATTGGCAGCCTTGAGCTCTGGCAGAATGTTTTCTGAACCGAGAATGTCGCCGAGATCCATATAGCGCGGAGCATTTCGCCGGAAAGCGGCGGGCTTATCAAGAATGAAATCCGCGCAGGCGAATTTCACTTCGGGTGAACGAACAAAAAACGTGGACTCAACCAACCACTTCCCAATCACGCACCGCCCCGGACACGAGGCGGAAAAGCGGGTGCGCGGCTGGCTCGGAAATTTTCAAACTTGCGGCGTAGCGCGCGGGGTCACGCAGTTTCAATTTCCGTTGCAGATGTTCCCACTCGTAGCCGAGCTGCCCGCGCGTCTCGGAAATTTTCCCAGTGAAACGCGCCGCATCAATCTTTGACGCAGCAAAATTATATCCGCGCCGCACTGACTCCGCGTGAACTTCCACGAGGTAGCTCGCGATGGCCGCAACCGGCTCGTCCGTTTGCGCGAAACGGAAAAGTTGCGGGTGATGTTTATAGCCGCGCGTCCGTCCTTGCAAAACTTTCTGCGCGAGCAAGCCCTCGCGCCAGAGCGCCACGAGCCCTTTGGCATCGAGGTGTTGCGGATGAATCGTCCAGAGTCGCATGAGGTGAAGTAGAGCGAGCGAAGTGGGTTGGTTGAAACAAAAAAGACACTCTGCGTTTCCGCAGAGTGTCTTGAAAAAAAGTAGCGGATTACTTCTTCGCGCCGAGGATTGCGTCCTTGGCTGCTTTAGCGACGCGGAATTTCACCACGCGCTTGGCTTTGATCTTGATGGTTTCGCCGGTGGCCGGATTGCGACCCATGCGGGCAGCGCGGTTGACGAGCACGAGCTTGCCGAGGCCGGGCAGCGTGAAGGTGTTCTTCGCGTTTTTGTAAGCGAGGTCGGCGATAATCGCGAGGATTTCCGTCGCGGCTTTTTTGGTGAGACCGCTCTTGGCCGCGAGTTCGGCGGCGACTTGGGATTTGGTAAGGGCTTTAGCCATGTTGATTTTTATTTGTGTTGTTATGAATCTGTGAGCGGCGAAAGTAACGAAGCCGACGGCAAACTGCCAAGAAAATCTATCACGTCTTCGGGGTATTGCCGCGGCGGCGTCCGACCGTCTGCTCAAAAAACATGGTGCGCGAGAGAGGACTTGAACCTCCACCCCTTACGGGACCAGATCCTAAGTCTGGCGTGTCTGCCATTTCACCACTCGCGCGTTTTGCGCCGTTATTCCTAGCAGAATTTAGCGCACAACCGCAAGCATCCGCTGCAAAACGATTCGCGGCGACGCCTTGTCAGGCAGCTGATTCACTGGCACGTTGCGCGCGTTGAAATTGCGCCGACTAAAATATTTTTCCCTCTGTTTGAGCTTAATGCTGTTCGTCTGCGCGCCAATCTCAACCCGCGCACAAATCATCCAGACTTGGACGCAGCACTCCCTCGCCGGCAGTTCCGCGACCAACGGCGAATCCTCCGGCGCGGTGGCGATGGACACGAATTTCATGTTCGTCGTGGACAACGAGCACGAATACTTGCGGCTCTTCACGCGCTACCCAACTAGCAGTTGCGTTGACCCCGTCTACACTTTCAACGCGCGCCCCAGTCTCAACCTCACCGCGACGAATCCCGAAGACGACCTCGAATCCTGCGTGAAAGCTCCCGGCACGAACGTCATCTACTGGCTCGGCTCACACAGCAATTCCAAAAGCGCCGGCAATCTGCGCCCGAACCGCGACCGCCTCTTCGCCACGCTCGTCAGCGGCAACGGCACGGGCTTCGCCGCCGTATTCACTGACCTACCTCGGGCGTTACGACCAACTCCGCGTTGACCTCGCGAACTGGGACAAAAATAATTTGCACGACCTCGGCGCGAATTATTTCGGACTCGTTGCCAGCACAAACTCCGGCGTCGCGTCCGATGGCGCGGACGGTTTCAATATCGAGGGACTTTGCTTCGCGCCCGACGGTGCGACGGCTTACATCGGTTTCCGCGCGCCGCTCGTGAACGGTTCGGGCGCGACCACCGCCGCCGCCCAACGCACCAACGCGCTCATCATCCCGTTGCTCAACATTGCTGAACTCGTGACCAACAATCCTGTCGCCGGGCCGGGCAAAGCGAAGTTCGGCGTGCCGTTCACGTTGCGGCTCGGCGCGCGCGGCATCCGCAGTATTGATTCGAGCTACGCGGGAAATTATCTCATCACCGCCGGGCCGCCGGGCGACGCGAGTGTGCCGCCCGCTGCGCCGCTGAACTTCCGGCTGTTCACGTGGACGGGCAATTCAACCAACACGCCCATCGAGCGGCTCACGGATTTTCCCGACGGCTACTCCCCCGAAGGCGCGGTGCTGCCCGCCGCGCCCATCGCCAGCAACACCGTCGTGCAATTCGTGAGCGACGACTCGGTCGCGTGCTGGAAAAGCTTCACCGCGCTCGCGGGTGTGGCCAACCAACCGACGCTGCAAATGTTCGCGCTGTCCAACAACCTTGCGCGGTTCAATCTCCAGTTGCCCACCACGCAAGCCGTGACCCTCGAATACTCCACCAACTTCACGAACTGGCTCGTGCTGCGGACGCTCACGAACACCGGCGCAACCACCATCGTGACCGACGCGCCCGCAACGAACACACGACGGTTTTATCGGGCAAGGTTTTGAAAACTTGGCTTTGGACAAGGCTCTCAGAAAGTTGCAGAGTAAAAGCCACAAACGATTAACCGACTATGTCAGCGTGGCGTTACCAAGCACTACAGCTTCTCCCTGAACTCAAAAAGGTCACTGAGTCCGCAGAGAACCCCTATGATTTATGGCTGGAAGTTCACATGTATTTTGAGGAGGCCTATGACGAGGGCAATCAGGACATGGTGAAACGGATTTATGAATATCTTTGGTGGACTTGCGCCCAGCCTCGCAACCCTAAAGCGGAAAACGACCTCTTCACCGCAGCTGCATGCTGTCTAATTGAACATATCCCCGAACACCCCAAGGCACGTAAAGATATGAAGCGTTGGTGGCCTCGATCAAAATTGTTGGAGTATAAATCGGTTTTCATCGGTTGGATGAGCGAAGGTGATTTTGAAAAGCTTTTGTCGGAGCTTTACCCAACCAAATGACTGCGACTTGCCTTTAGCGAATTTTTCTTCGCGGCATTATGGCTTTGCGTTAGTTTTTCTACCCAAGTGAAACAGTTCGATTATCTCGTGCTCGGCAGCGGCATCGCCGGGCTTTCTTTCGCGCTCAAGGTCGCGCCGCGCGGACGCGTCGCCATCGTCACCAAAAAAAATCGCGCGGAATCCAACACCAACTACGCGCAGGGCGGCATCGCGTCGGTCACGAGCAAGGAAGATTCGTTCGAGCTGCACGTCCGCGACACGCTCACGGCGGGCGCGGGACTTTGCCGCGAGGATGTCGTCCGCACCATCGTCTCCGAAGGCCCGGCGCGCATCGCGGAACTGATTGAGCTGGGCATGAAGTTTTCCGAACGCGAAGAACCCGGCGGCAACGGCAAGCAACTCGACCTCGGCAAAGAAGGCGGCCACTCGAAGCGCAGAATTCTCCACGCGAAGGACGTGACGGGACGCGAAATCGAAAGCGCGCTGCTCCACGCCATCTCGCAGCAGCCGAACATTGAGATTTTTGAAGACCACCTCGCGATTGATTTAATCACGAGCCAGAAGCTCGGTTACGTCGGCGCGAACCGCTGCCTCGGCGCTCACGTCTTCGACAAAAAACGCGGCGCGGTGGAGACGTTCGCAGCGGGCGTGACGCTGCTCGCGACCGGCGGTTGCGGCAAAGTTTATCTCTACACAACCAACCCCGACATCGCGACCGGCGACGGCGTCGCGATGGCGTATCGCGCGGGCGCGAGCATCGCGAACATGGAATTCATCCAGTTTCACCCGACGTGTCTTTACCATCCGAAAGCGAAATCATTTTTAATTTCCGAAGCGGTGCGTGGCGAAGGCGGTATTTTGAAAACCGTCGAAGGCCGCGAGTTCATGGATGAATTTCATCCGCTGAAATCCCTCGCGCCGCGCGACGTGGTGGCGCGCGCGATTGACAGCGTGATGAAAAAATCCGGTGCGGACAACGTGCTGCTCGACATCACGCACCAGCCGAAAAAATTCCTGCGCGAACGCTTCCCCAACATCTACGACACTTGCCTGCGCCACGGTTTCGACATGGCGCACGAGCCGATTCCCGTCGTGCCGGCAGCGCATTACCAATGCGGCGGCGTGGTCACGAATGTGGACGGCGAGACTGACATCGCCGGCCTTTACGCCGTCGGCGAAGTTGCACACACGGGACTGCACGGCGCGAACCGGCTGGCGAGCAATTCACTATTAGAAGCCATCGTCTGCGCCCACCGCGCGGCGGAGAAACTTTCAGCTTTCAACTTTCAGCTTTCAGCTTTGCCCATCCCCGCGTGGCAATCCGGCGACGCCCACAACCCCGACGAGATGGTGGTGGTCTCGCACAACTGGGACGAAATCCGACGGCTCATGTGGGATTACGTTGGCATCGTGCGCACGAACAAGCGGCTGCAACGCGCGCAAGCGCGGCTCGCCAACTTGCAGGACGAAATCCGCGAATACTATTGGAACTTCACCGTCACGAGCGACCTGTTGGAACTCCGCAACATCGCGACCGTGGCCGAACTCATCGTGCAATGCGCGCTGCAACGCCCGGAGAGCCGTGGGCTGAATTACAACTTGGATTATCCGAACGCCGACCCCGCGTGGGCGCAACGCGACAGCGTGGTGCGACGGCATCCATGATTTCCACAGCCACGCGACGGAATTCCCCGCTGAACTTTCGCTTTTCCAAAAATCCCCGTTGAATTTGTCCACCGCCCCGCTACGCTCCGCCCATGCGTTTCGCCATCACTTTTATTTTCGCTGCGTTCCTGTCCCTTTCCGCCGTCGCCGCTGATGCAGGCCGGGTCATCAAAGTCCTCCCCCAATATCTCGATCTCCAAGGCCGCACCGCCCTCGCGCCGAGCCTCTACGACCGCGACGCCTACCAAGCCGAACTCCTCGCCAAGCCCGACCAACGCTCCGGCCTCGCCTTCCAAGTCCAATGGAAAACTGCCGCCAAAGGCCAATACAAAATCCGCGTCGAAGTGCGCGGTTCCTCGCAAGCCAAGAACGAGCAAGTGCTCGCGTGGGATTTGCCCGTGGAACGCAAAGGCTGGTTCAGCCAATGGACGAAGGTCGCCATCACCGGCGAAGATTACAAAAAAATCGGCACGCTCTCCGCATGGCGCGTGACGCTGTGGAACGGCGAACAACAACTCGGCGAACAAAAATCCTTCCTCTGGTGAACCGCGCGGCTTCACTCCTCACCGCCGCGTTCGTCAGCCTCACGTTCACCGCGTCGGCCAAAAATCTCGACGCCTACCGCATTGGCGACGTAGCCGAGACCGACCTCACCGCCACCGTTCCGCTGACCGTCACCGACGCCGCGCAGACCGAAATCATCCGCGCCCAAGCCGCCGAGAAAATTCCCGCCGTCTTCCATGTCCAGCCCGCCGTCGCCCCGGAAGTCGAAGCCGCGTTCCAAAAAAGTTTTGCCGATTCCCGCGAACGCTTCCTCAACGCGCTCGAAAAAAAATTCCATTACCGCAAGTTTGATGGTCTGAAAGCCGACGAGGCCTTGCTGACTTTCTGCGACACCTTCGACGCCGCCAAAAAATATTTCCCCGGCGACGCCCCGCTTTACCTCGCTTGGGCGCGCGGCGAGCCCGGCGACGACACCGCCGCCCTGCTCGCCGCCAAGCTGCACGAAACCATGGCGCAGCGCATCCGCCCCAACGCCCTCGCCGCCGAACTCAAAGCCACGTTGCGCGTGAAACTCCTCGCGCCCGATGGCTCCGCCGAAGAATTTCCGCGCGCCGCGCTCGTCACCCTCGACCGCGCCCGCACCAATCTCCACGCCCAACTTGCGCCCGGCATCGCGCGCTACCTCACCGGTTTCGTGCGCCCCAACTGCACGCCCGACGCCGCGCTCACCGCCCAAGCCCGCACCGCCCAACTCGCCAGCCTCGTCGCCGCCAAACATTTTGAACCCGGCGAAATCATCGTGCACCGCGGCGAGACCATCACCGCGCAAACCAAACTCGCGCTCGACGAACTCCGCGCCCGCACCCCTGCTCTCGCGAGCGCGCCTGCGGCAAAACCGGTGGCAACCGCCGCTGCGCCCGTCGCACCTACGCCGGTGAAAAATAATTCCCGTGCGCTCTGGCTAGCGGGTGGCGTGGCTGTGGGCGCGCTCGTGTTGGCAAATTTATTTCTGGTGTTGCGCCGCAAAAAATCTCCCGACGACCTCGCACTCGCCACCACCGACGATTGGCGCAGCCGCGCGCTCGACGCCGAGCGCCGCGCCGACCGCGCCACCGCCATGGTGCGCGCCGACCTCACCACGCAAATCGCCAAGACGCTCACTCACGACCTCGTGAAAAAAATCGTTGAGCAACGCAACGACCTGCTCGACACCCAGCAGCAAGCCGAAGCCGAGATGAACGCGCTCGCCGCGCGTTTGGAAAATTTGGACACGCCCGCACAACGGCAGTTCTACGAGCAACGCATCGCCGATTTGGAAAAACAACTTGCCGATAAAAGCGCGCAGAACCGTGCGCTCCTCGAAGAACAAATCAAAGCCGCCCGTTCGCAACTCGCCCAGTCCAAGAACCGGATGGGGTGGAATTGAACCGCTCAGCTGCGCTAATTTCCAAGGTTGATTAGCGCGCTTCAATTTTGCCGTAGCCGCAAACGTCAGTTTGCGCCATTTCCATTTGCGCCGACTGACGTCGGCAGCTACAGAAATTTTTACGCTGCGTGGGCTTTTTCCTGCGTCTTGAGTGCTTGCTCGTAGCAGACGAGCGCTTCGTTGTAGCGTTCGAGGCGATTGAAGATGCCGCCTTTGTAGAGATACGCGATGGTCACGGTGCTGTCGGCGGCGATGGCGCGGTCGTAGCAGGCGACGGCTTCCTCGAACTTCAAAAGTTTTTCCAACGCGACGCCTTTCTTGATGAGCGCTTCGGCGTGGCGCGGGTCTAACCGCAAAGCGTCGTCGAAAATCGCGGCGGCGGCTTCGGCCTGGCCGAGGTTGAGCAGCGACTGGCCTTTGCCGAGCAGCGTGACGATTTGTGCGGCGGCATCGGCGGAGCGCGTGTGGCCGTCGGCGGAAACGACTTCGAGCGTGGGCGGCGAGGTGGGACGCGGTGCGCCTTCGAGTTCGCGGATGCGTTTCTCCAAACGCTCGATGGTGGAGAGCAACTGCGGATTGTTGTTGTTGTCGTGTTGCAACAAGCGCGGTTCGAGGCCGCCGCCGAGTGCCACGCGGGCGAGGCTGGGATTGAAGGCGGATTCGGTCAGACGATTCATCGTGCGCATCTGCATGAACGAGGTGGCCAGCATCGCGAGCAGGCCGAGGCCGCACAACACCGCCGCGCCGCCGAGCAAGTTCAGGCTGCGGCTGCGTTCGTCGCCGAGATTTTTTTCGAGCGAGTCCAAGCGCGCGGCCATGGCGAGGGCGTTGCGGGCGGCGACGTCTTCGGCGTCTTTCTTGTTGGCTTCCATGGCGAGTTGCGTGACGTGGAGTTGTTCCTGCACTTGGAGGTAGGCGCGCACGAGGTCGGGCGGCGAGTTGGATTCGGCAGGCGCGGCCACCGGCGCGGGGGTCTGCGCGCGGGCGACGAGGGCGAAGGCGAGGAGAAGGGCAAAAATGTTTTTCATGCGAACGCGGTGAGGTTGAAAACTTGCGGGCGGTTTGTCAACGCGCAGCGGGGAAAAGTTATTCACCGGTGAAAGTGCTGCTACGCGGACTTTGGGAATTGAATTCGTGACGCGAGTCGTTAGCTTCTCGCGCGTCCGTAATTTCCCAAGCACCACCATGAAAACTTTGCGCCAACTTGCTTTGACGTTCGCCCTCGCCAGCCTCTTGACCGGCTGCAACAAACCCGCCAGCGATAATTCCCCCAGCGGCAATGCCAGCAGTGCGGCGGGCGGCACGATTAAAGTCGGTGAATACGCGTCGCTCACCGGCGGCACGGCCACGTTCGGCATCTCGTCGCACGAAGGCACGTTGCTCGCCATCGAGGAAATCAACGCCGCCGGTGGTGTGCTCGGCCGCCAGTTGGAATTGCTCACGGAAGACACGCTCTCGAAAGCCGGCGAACCCGCCACGGTCGTCAACAAACTCATCACGCGCGACGGCGTGGTCGCCATCCTCGGCGAAGTTGCATCCTCGGCCTCGCTGGAAGCTGCGCCCATCTGCCAGCAAAATAAAATCCCGATGATTTCGCCTTCATCCACCAATCCTGATGTCACCAAGACTGGCGATTACATTTTCCGCGTGTGCTTCATTGATCCATTCCAAGGCACGGTCATGGCGAACTTCGCCATGAAAACATTAAAAGTTAAGCGCGTTGCGGTGCTGACCGATGTGAAGAGCGATTACAGCAAAGGCCTCGCACATTTTTTCAAGCAACGCTTTCTTGCCAATGGCGGCGAAATCACTGCGGAGCTTGACTACAACAAGGGCGACAAAGATTTCAAAGCGCAGCTCACCACCATCAAAGCCGCGACGCCCGACGGCGTGTTCGTGCCCGGCTACTACACCGAGTGCGCGCTGATTTCCGTGCAAGCCAAGCAGCTCGGTCTCACCGTCCCACTCTTTGGCGGCGACGGCTGGGAATCTTCCGTGCTGTTTGAAATCGGCGGCGAATCAGTCGAGGGCAATTATTTTTCCACGCACTACCATCCCGAAGTCAGCAGCGACGTGAGCAAACATTTTGTCGCCGCGTATCAAAAACGGTGGAACGGCAAAACGCCCGACGGCCTCGCCGCCTGCGGTTACGATTCCGCGCTCGTCCTCGCCGACGCGCTCAAGCGCGCTGGCACCACCGACGGCCCGAAGCTCCGCGACGCCCTCGCTGCTACCAAAGATTTTCCCGCCGCCACCGGAAAAATCACCATCAACGATAACCGCGACGCAACCAAGTCCGCCGTGATTCTCAAAATCAAAGGCGGCAAATTCAAATACTTGGAAACGGTCGAACCCTGACTTGTCGCGCGCGCCGAAACGGGTATCTTGCGGCCATGAAGACGATCCAAGTGAATTGCCCCGACGAACTCGCGGCGGAACTCGAACGTCTGGTCGCCGAAGGCTGGGAAGATTCCACCGAGGCCGCCATCGTGGAAGCTGTCCGCCGCTACGTCCGACTTCGCCAACCCGAAGTTCTCACCAAACATTTGCAAGCCGACATCGCCTGGGGGCTGCATGGCCGCGACTGAGATCGTGCTCGTCGTTCTCGACGCCGGGCCGCTGATTCATCTCGACGAACTTTCCTGTCTGCATCTGCTCGATGGTTTTCACACGTTGCTGATTCCCACCGTGGTTTGGGCCGAAGCGCAGCGGCATCGTCCGCAACTGCGACTGGGAGCAATTCCCAACGCCCTCGTTGCCGACCCGCACGGACCGCCGCCTTTGCCGCTGGCTGCCGCCAGTTTTTCCAACGAACTCCACGCCGGAGAAATCGCCGCGCTCACCTTGCTGCACGAAGCCGGGGGCGGCTTGCTCTTGAGCGACGACGATGCCGCACGGCAAACTGCCGAAGCCTTGGGATTTTCCGTGGCTGGCACTCTGGGTTTGCTGTTGCGCGGTCTCCGGCGCGGGAAAATATCCAACGCACAAGTCCGCCAACTCGTGCGTGAACTTCCGCAGCGTAGCACCTTGCACATTTCGCGCTCGTTGCTACAACGCTTCGCCGAATCCATTCCCCAACTGTGAGCGAATTTCTCCAACAGTTAATCAACGGGCTCTCGCTGGGCGCGATCTACGCGCTCATTGCGCTGGGCTACACGATGGTTTATGGCGTTCTCCGCTTCATCAACTTCGCGCACGGCGATGTGTTCATGCTCGGCGCGTTCGCGGGATTTTATCTCGCGCCGGTCGTAAATAAATTTCTGCCCGCGCAAAGTTACGCGAGCGGCGCGCTCGTCTTGATTCTCTCCATGGCGGCGTGCGCGCTTATCGGGGTGTTGATTGAACTGCTCGCTTACCGCCCGCTCCGCCAACGCCCGAAGCTCACCGTGCTCATCACCGCCATCGGCGTGTCGTTGTTCATCGAATACACCTGCCAACATCGTGCCGTCTTTGGCGCCGCGCCGCACGCGTTTCCAAAATTAATCCCGTTCACAACGTGGCAACTCGGCGGACTCGTCCTCGACTCCGCGCAAGTCATCGTGTTCGTCACCACCGCGCTGCTGCTCGTCGCGCTCACGTTCATCGTGCAACGCACCCGCGTCGGCACGGCGATGCGCGCGGTGGCGTTCAACCCGCAAGCCGCCGCGCTCATGGGCGTGAACTTGAGCGCGATTATTTCGTTCACGTTCGGGCTCGGCTCGGCGTTGGCGGGCGCGGGCGGGATTTTGTATGCGATGAATTATCCGAGCATTGACCCGCTCATGGGCGTGACCATCGGGCTGAAGGCGTTCATCGCGGCGGTGGTCGGCGGCATCGGCAACCTGCCGGGCGCAGCGCTCGGCGGTTTGGTGCTGGGCGTCATCGAAGCGTTCGTCGCCGGCACGGCTTACTCGAACTACCGCGACGGCATCGCGTTCGCGATTTTAATTTTAGTGCTGCTCTTCAAACCTGCCGGGCTGCTCGGCAAAGCAGCGGTGGAAAAAGTTTAGCCGCAAATTTTCTGGCGGCGCAGAAATGCGAGCATAGCGAAACCCATGGCGAGCAAACCCAACGTCCCCGGCTCTGGCGCAGGGACGATGACGCCTTCCGCAAACCATAAATCCCAATTCGCATTGGCCACACCATTGAAATACGCGTTGCCACCCGTGTAGTCCCATGAGTTATAGCCCACCAAGGTAGTGCTACCAGAACTCAAGATTGGCTCCAGATAATAAGTTGTGCCCGGATTTAGTGAAACTGGGTTTGCGAAGATGAAATTCGTAAAACCTCTGGCCGACAATCCAAAGGCGTCTGGCATAAAGACAGAAGCAGAAGTGCCGATGATTTGACCGTTGACAGCCCCAGCCCTGATGTTGACCGCCACGGTCGCCCCGATGCCATTGGACGCATCGCTGAACCAGAGCCGAACATAGTCCAAGGAGGAATTGATGGGTGTAAATGACTGAACGGGAGTTTGAGAAAAGAGAATTCCGCCGCCACCGCCTACAGATTCGGATGCAGATTGCTGATCCGGCACGAACACTGTGCTCTGCGCACTCACAATCAAGCTAAAGCAGAAAAACACACCTACAACCGTGAATGAGTAGAAAGTTTTCATGCTATGGCTTATGCGACGGCAGGTTGATGGGCGCAAATGTGACGTGTTCAAATTCTGCATCGTGGTGGATGGCACGGATGTTGAAGTTGGTCTTGGTGGCATCCCACCGAACTATGAATAGACGCGCTATCGCGCCACCACCGTCGCCGGATTGAGTAATCAGCAGACTGCCGACATGGTTCGTGAAAACGCTTTTTGAATATTTGATGAGCGGCTTATCAATATTTTCCACCGTGCAATACAAATCCTGATTGCTCTTCACAAAATCAAAATCTTCCGTCGCGATTTCCAGAAAGTTTGTTGTTATTGCTCCGTTTGAAGCTATTGCAAAAATAGGCTGCTTATACAGGTTGCAAGCGTTTTTTAGTGATTCTGCGCCGGTAAGTATTTTTCCTGCCCACGGCCCCCACTTGGCGATATCGTTGGTCACGGTGATGACCCCTTCGAGATGGATGTTGTTTGCGAGTGTCACCACGTTGGAAACCACGCCCGTCGATTTGATGCGGTAGATGCCGCCACCTTCGTCCTGCCCATTTCCGGTCACCGCAATTAGGTCGCCGCCGAAGCTGCCGCTCTGATCTACGCACAAACTGCCGCGTATCAGGGATTCGTAGCCCGTGCTGTTGGTTAGCGTCGCCCAACTGTTGCTATAAACCGAACCGTTAGTGGACAGTTTGCCGATGACGCCGTTCACGCCCGTGCCGAAAAACATTTCGCCTTTCACAAAGCCGCCCGCGTTGGTGGTTTGTCCGGTCACGTTGGTTTGCACCACGGCCACTTTCACTTCATCAGCCAACCCACTTACGCTCGACCATTGGCGGAAAATCAAGTTCGTGCCATTCGCTTCGGGCGAGCCGTTCGTCCCCACCCAGGCAAAATTAAAAGGTGAGCCATTGGGCACGGGGCTGTAGTTTACCGAAAGCATCAGCGCGTTGGTGCAATAAGATATGTTGGTGAAACCGCTATTCGTATAGGCCTTGGCTCCAGCCGAAAAATCGATGCCTTTCATGCCAGACAACAGCGTGCCGTTCGAGTTGGTGACGACGACTACCGTGTAGAGCAGATTCGTGCCTAGATAATCATCAATGTAATCCGTCGCGTTGGAACGGCAGGGGGCAACGCTGTAAAAATTCGTTTCAACCAACGTCAGCGTCACCGGCAAATCCAAGGTCAAATTGGTGCTGAATAAGGGATGCACAACAATAGTGAAGCGAGGTTCTTCATCCACATCGAACAGCGAAACATGATTGTTAGTGATAGGATTGTTGGCGGAATCGGTGAGGTAGTAATCCACTCCGTTGGTCGCCGTGCCACCAATCTGGAAATAAACATCAAGCGGCGCACCTATACCTTCAGCCAAAGCAATCGTAAATATAGTCGTCGTTCCTGTATCCCACACATTGGTTGTAGCTGGTCGCACAGCATCCGTCTGGCTACCACTAACAGATACGTTGGCGTTGGTCTGGCGGGCGCGGAAAAAATCATAAGGCGGATTAGCCACAGCGACAGGACGAAAAATCACCGGGTTGGTGGTGCTGCCGTCGTCCTGTGCGAGAAAGCTTCCATATCGCAACCAATTAGTTGTGGTCAGGTCAGTATTGTAGAGCAATTCGTAGAATTTGTGTGCTTCGGTGTTGTAGAGCGTGAAGGTGACTTGGTTGTTGATGTTGGGCGGCGTATCGAGCGGGGAAATTTCCAGAAACAAGTTGGTATTGCCGCAGGTGAGGCAAGCCATCCGCGCCTGCACTCCGCCGCCGGTGGAGGGACTGGCCTCCAGCAGCGGGAACTCCTGCGCCAGCTTCAAGTAGTCCACCGAGCGATCATCAAAGATGAAGATGCCTTTGCCTGCTTTGTAGAGCGGCAATTCAGGAAAGGGATTGAACGGCAACGGCGGCTGCTCCAACTGCATGGAAAAGAACGAAGCCGTGACCGGAACCTTCTTCGGCTTCTCCAGCTTGAGCTTCTGTGCCTGCGCGTTCACGCCGGACAGTAGCACACACCAGAGGATAAAGAAAACGGCGCACAGGTTGAAGCGAGTTTGACGGATTTGGTTTTTAATAGGTCAGCTTTGCCCGCGACACGCGGGAAAACAAGGAAGCCCTCACACAGCTTCGTCGTGAGACGCACGAGTTGGCGGATAATCTGGAGAAGCTTTCCTTCGAGGTGCAACGCCTCAACGACCGTGAAAAACTGGAGCGCGAGAAGTTGGTCTTGCAATTGGAGAACATACTCCTTCGTCTCGAACGCCGTTTGCCACCCGGCAAAAAGAATTAACGCGGCGTTCGCACCCAAAACTTTTTCAACGCGCTGATTGATTTCTGCGCGCAGGTTTTTATAGTGCGCACGTCTGATTTTTTTGAATTACACCTGATGAGCAATCTTGCCGACGCCACGACGACGCCTTGGGACATTTCCCAAGCGCGCAATCTCTACAACATCCAGCGCTGGGGCGCGAAATACTTCGACATCAATGACGCCGGTCACGTCGTCGCCACGCCGCAGCAAGACGCAGGCGCGGCGGTGGACCTCAACGACATCATCGCGGAGGCGAAGGAGCGCGGGCTGAAGTTTCCGGTGCTCATCCGCTTTCAAGATATTCTTCGGCATCGCGTGGAGCACATCAACCGCGCGTTCGCGAACTCCATCGCGGAATATAATTATCAGGGCAAATACAGCGGCGTGTTTCCCATCAAGGTGAATCAACTGCGCGAAGTCGTGGAAGAAATTCTGGACGCAGGCAAGCCGTTCAACTTCGGTCTCGAAGTCGGCAGCAAGCCGGAATTGTTCGCCGGTCTCGCACTGCAAAATCAGATGGGCGGCCTGATTATCTGCAACGGTTACAAGGACGCGGGCTTCATCAAGATGGCGTTGCTGGGCACACGGCTGGGACGGCGCGTCATCATGGTGGTGGAGAAGTTGGAGGAACTGAAACACATCATCGCGGTGTCGAAACAAGTCGGCGTGGAGCCGCTCATCGGGATTCGCGCACGGCTTTTGAGTAAGGGCGCGGGCAAGTGGGCGGAGAGCGGCGGCGAGAACGCGAAGTTTGGTTTGAGCACGGTGGAGCTTTTGGCGGCGACGGATTTGTTGAAGGTGGAAAATCTTTCGCATTGTTTGAAGTTGCTGCATTTCCACATCGGGTCGCAGGTGCCGGATATTTTGATCGTGAAGAAAGCGGTGCAAGAGGCGTCGCGGTTTTATGCGAAGTTGCACAAGATGGGTTTCCCCATCGAGTTCATGGACGTGGGCGGCGGGTTGGGCGTGGACTACGACGGCAGCCGCAGCGCGTTCGATAGCTCGACGAATTACTCGTTGCAGGAATACACGAACGACATCGTTTATTACATTGCCGACGTGTGCAACGCGGAGAAGGTTCCGCACCCGAACATCGTGAGCGAGAGCGGGCGCGCCATCGTCGCGCATCACAGTGTGCTCATCGTGGAAGTGTTTGGCGCGATTGAGAAGATTCGTCCCGACGCCGTTTTTAATTACGGCGAGAACGAACACGCGCTCGTCCGCGAGTTGCTGGACATCAAAAAGAATTTCGCAAAGCTGAACAAACTCGAGGCGTTCCACGACGCGCAGGAGCGCAAGGAAGACGCGCACCAGATGTTCACGCTCGGCCTGCTGGAGTTGCCGGACAAAGCGAAGATCGAGCATCTCTACTGGGAAATCGGCGCGCTGGTCGTGGAGAATTTTCGCGGCCAAGCCTACATCCCGGAAGAAATCCGCAAGCTCGAGGACTCGCTCGGCGACCAATACCTCTGCAATTTTTCCGTGTTCCAATCACTGCTCGATCACTGGGCGCTCGGCCAGTTGTTCCCCATCATGCCCGTCGCGCGGCTCAACGAAAAACCGACGCGCGAAGGCACGTTGGTGGACATCACCTGCGATTCCGACGGCCAGATTAACAAGTTCATTGACCTGCGCGACGTGCGCGACACCTTGCCGATGCATTCACTTGTGCCGCACAACGGCGGTTACGAGCCATACTATCTCGGCTTCTTTTTGATGGGCGCGTATCAGGACATCATGGGCGACTTGCACAATTTATTTGGCCGCGTGAACGAGGTGCACGTCTTCCTCGATCCCGACGAACCCAAGGGTTATTACATCGAGGAAATTATCGAAGGCGCGACCATCATCCACTCGCTCACGTCCGTGCAATACGACGAGAACGAACTCAAGCGCCAGATGAAAGCACAGATGGACGAAGCCATCAAATCCGACCGCATGAAACCGAGCGAAGCCATGCGCCTGCTCGATGACTACGAAAAAGGTTTGAAGGAATACACCTATCTCAACTTTTGAAAACGAAGCTGGAAGTTGGAGAATAGAATCGGCGGCGCAGCAAAATTCATCCTCAATCCTCCATTCGCCATCCTCGCCCCAATGAATCCCCAACCCGAACTGCTTCCCTCGCTCCGCCGCCTCGTGCGCGGGTTGGTGGTGTTGTTCTGGGGCTTGCCCGTCGCGCTCATCGTGTGCGTGCAGAGCGGACGCGGGGAAGCGTTGCGACGGCTCGATGCGTTTCCCGCCATGCTGGCCACGGGGTTTCTGTTGTTCGCGCTCGCGGAACTCGGTCACTTCCAACCGCAGGAACGAGTCTGGGTCAGCTCGCTGCGACGACTAAAATTTCTCGCGCTGGTGCTAGTCGGGCTGTCACCGTTTTTGTTTTGGGCGAACCGCGCGCCCGCAGAAAACTTCTTCGCGCAAATGACCGCGCTGCTGTCGCTCGCGGCCATTTTATTTCTCGCACAGTTAAACCTCGTGCTGCGTCGCCTTGTGGCGATGTTGCCCGACGAAACGTTGCGCGCCGAAACGCAACTCTTCACCGCCGTCAATCGCGGCTTGTTGCTCGCGCTGCTCCTGCTGGTCGCGGGCATCACCGCGCTGCTGCGGCTCGCGCATCCGCCGCGCTGGCTGCTGCTCCTGCTCGACCCCGACGCGCACCTTGCGCAACCCGCGACCGTGCTGCTCGTGCTGCTGCCGCTCGCACTCACGATGGCACTGCTTTGGAAAATCAAGCAGGCAATCCTCGACAGCGTGTTTGCGGCGAAGCCTTGATTTGCTTTCGCGGCGGCACAAAAAAAATCCCCCGCACGTTGCCGCGCGGGGGATTTTTGTCTTCTGGAATTCTGCTTACGCGCCGTATTTGTCGAACGCCTTCGCGTTCGCCTGCATCAAGCGCATGAGAAACTTCGCCTCGAACACGCCGAGCGAACCGGAGTTCGCGCCGGTGTCGGTGAAGCGCTCCAGCTTGTCCGAACCGCTCGTGGCGGAGTGGAGCAACACGGGCTGCGGATGCCATGAGTGACCTTTCATGGAGCAAGGCGTGGAGTGGTCGCCGGTGATGGCGATGACGTCGGGTTTCTTTTTCAACAGGATGGGCAACGCGGCGTCGAAATCTTCGATGGCTTTTTTCTTCGCGGCGAAGTTGCCGTCCTCGCCGGCTTTGTCGGTGTATTTGTAGTGGATGAAAAAGAAATCGTATTTGTCGTAGTCAGCGAGGTAGCGCTCGAACTGTTCTTTGATGGACTGCGGGCCTTCGATCTTCACCATGCCAACGAGCTGCGAGAGTCCTTTATACATGGGGTAAACCGCGATGGCGGCAGGCTTCATTTTGTAGCGCGTCTCGAACAGCGGAATCTTGGGCTGATGCGCGATGCCGCGCATGAGGAAGCCGTTCGCGGGTTTTTGTTTGGCGATGATGGGCAGCGCGGCTTTGTAAAAGTCAGTGATGAGCTTCGCCATTTTCTTTTGCTTGGCGTTCTTGGCGTCGCGCGGTTTCACGGTGGGAATGGCAAAGCCTTCGCGGTTCGGATCGGCGTCGGTGAGCGGGCCTTCGAGACCTTGGCCACGGAAGACGACGACGAAGCGGTGTTCTTTGCCAGCTTTGATGATGACTTGGGTGTCGCCAATTTTTTTAATTTTCGCGGCGAGCATGGCGACAAGTTTCTCGCACGTCTCGGTCGGGATGCGGCCGGCGCGACGGTCCGTGACAATGCCTTTCGCATCGAGCGTGGCGAAGTTGGCGCGGGCGCAAACGTCGCCGGATTTTAATTCAATGCCGAGACCGAGGGCTTCGATGACGCCGCGACCGACTTGGAATTCAATCGGATCGTAGCCGAAGAGCGCGAGGTGACCCGGTCCGCTGCCGGGCGTGATGCCGGGCGCGACGGGAATCATGCGGCCTTGCGCGGAGTTTTTCGCGAGCGCGTCGAGGTTGGGCGTATGGGCGGCTTCGAGCGGCGTGAGATAATTTTGTTCTTTGGTGGCGATGTCGCCGAGGCCGTCGAGGACGACGAGCGCGAGTTTGGCGGACGTTTTAAGGGTGAGTTCGGAATAGAGTTCGTCGAGTTTCATAATTTTAGCGGGCAATAAAAATGGCAAATCGGGAGGGCGTCTCGATGTGGAGCACGGTTCCCTCCCGACGGGCGGAGAAGTTGGGGAAACCCCGGTGCGGCGTCAATGGAGTTTTGCGGGAAACAGGACTTGCCGAGGAGAAAAACACGACTAGATTACGCCACTCTGTGAAGTCGTATTATCAAGTTGTATCAGCAAATTTGCGGGCAGCGCTCGGGATTTTTTTGTTGGTGTGGTTTTCCCAAACCGGTTTCTGCCAGACAGCCAAGCCGGAAATTGACACCGTCAACGGTGGCCAGCCGGATGACACAACCAATGTTATCGGCAATCAGTTCATCTTCGTGGTCGGACTCACCCCGGCTACGGATGTCGGAGTGACGTATCAGTGGCGAAAAAGTAATATCAACATCAGCGGGGCAACAAATTTTAGCTATTCCAAAGACGTATCCGTAGCGAGTGATGCGGGGACTTACAATGTTTTGTGTTCCAACTCGCTTGGCACAACCTTAAGTTCCAATGCACTGCTGACGATTTGGTATCCGCCCATCATCACGAATATGCCGCGCAGCAATGCCGTCGTCGCCGGTTCAAATGTGCATTTCTCCGTCCGCGTTGACCAGACCAAGATACCGACGAATTTCACCTACCAATGGTATCGATCTACCTTTTTCGTCGGCGACGACGGCGTGAGCGTGTCCGGCTCCGCCACCGCCGACCTGTGGCTGACGAATGTGGACGCAGCCGACAGCGGCGACTACACCTGCGACATCGTCAATTCTGCCGGCACTTCTTCCACCACCAACGCCACGCTCAACGTCGTTTTTCCACCCACGCTCACCGTGGACGGGCAACCCGATCCGCTCACCGTGTTGGATGGTGACAGCGCCAGTTTCATCGTGCTCCCTGATCCTTCGACGACGGACACGGCAGATTTCCCTCTGACTTACCAGTGGCGAAAAAATGGCGTCAACCTTGCCGGTGAAACGAGTTTTAGTTACCAGATTGGCACTGCAACCACCGCGGACGCCGCCGACTACACTTGCGTTTTGAAAAATTGGGCTGGCTCTACCACCAGCATCGTCGCGCATCTGACCGTCTATGTCCCGCTCGTCATCACCGCCGACCCGGTGAGTGCGCTGCTGCCGTTCAGCAGCACTCCGCACGTCATGAGCGTGACCGCCACTGGCACTGCGCCCATCAGCTACCAATGGCGCACGAATTACACCGACATCCCGAACGCCACCAACGCCACCTACAGTTTCATTCCCTCTTCCACCAACCAATCCGCAATTTATGACTGCAACTTGAGCAACATCGTCAACACCGCCAACAGTGCCGACGCCATCATCACCGTCCGCTCCGAAATTATTGCCCCGTCCCTCACCCAGTTCAGCCCCAGCTACTCCGTCTACACCGTCACGACGAACAGTTCCGTCAACGTCACCATCCGCGCCTCCGACGCTGGCTCTGGACTCGCCTATGTCCGCAGCCAAAACCAAACTGCCGGCACCAACTGGGTGACCTGCACCAACTCGCCACCCGGCGGACTCAACTGGCTCGCCACCCTCACACTCCTCCCCGGAACCAATATCCTGCAAGCCGACGCGCAAGACGTGGCCGGCAACAACGCCGTGTTGGACGCCACCAGCATGGCTACCGTTTTCTACTCCGTGCCAACGCCGTTCGTCCTGTTGATGAACGGCAACTACGGCGTCGTCAACACCACCGCCAGTTGGCCCGCGCCCAACCAAAAAGCCGCACTCTCCAACTATACCACCCTCGCCTACGGCTTGAGCTACACCATGACCTCTGCGCCCGCCAGCGGCTACCGTTTCGTGAACTGGTCCGGCAGCGTCAACTCTACCAACCCCGTCCTCACCTTCCTCGTCCAATCCAACCAAGTCATCACCGCCAACTTCGGCGAAACCAACCTCCCCACCCTCGCCATCACCAACCCTGCCGCCAGCGGACGCTTCACCAACACCGGCAGCCTCACCCTCGGCGGCACGGCCAACGACCTCGGCAACGGCGGCATCCCCGGCCAACTCGCCGCCATCAAATGGCAACTCAACACCGGCGCATGGAACACCGCCGCGGGCACGAACCCCTGGGTTGCCCTCACCGCCCCGCTCGTCGGCTCCAATATTTTCCGCGCCTACGCCATTGACACCTCCAGCAATTTTTCCACCACCAATACCTTCATCTTCACCAACGTCACCGTCGGCACGCTCACCGTCCTCACCAACGGACGAGGAACCGTTACCAATTCCCTCAACGGCCAAACCCTGTTCGTCAGCAGCAACTACACGATGACCGCCACCGCCTACACCAACCTTGGCTTTGTCTTTACCAACTGGACTGGCGGCACGAACGGAACCCTCACCGTTTTCTCCAACGGTCCCATCCTAAACTTCACGATGAAATCCAACCTCACCTTGCAGGCGAATTTCAAAGACATCGTCAACCCCACGCTCACCATCACGAACACTTTGCCCGCCGGAGTTGTCACCAACATGACCTTCACCGTCCTCGGCACGGCCACTGACAACGACGTCGTCGCCGCCGTGAAATACCAACTCAACACCGCCGCCTGGGCCACCGCCACCGGCACGAACAACTGGCTCGCCAACCTCACCCTCGCCACCGGCTCCAATATTTTCCGCGCCTACGCCGTGGACGCTTGGGGCAACAAATCCACGACCAACACCCTCACCGCCGTCAACACCCTGCTCACGCCCATCACCATCACGTTCACCTTCACGAACAACACCGCGCGCGCCGCCTTCCCCACCATCGTTGGTGCTACCTACTATCTCGAAGCCAAAGGCCTCCCCGCCACGAATCTCACTTGGATTACCTTGCCCGGTTCCGCCAGCGGCAACGGCGCGCAAATTATTTTGACCGACACCAACGCCCCCGCCACGAACCGCTTCTACCGCGTCCGCACCACCGTGCCGTAAATTCATTTCGCGTAGCCGCCGACGTGCGTCGGCGCAAACAAGCTTTTCCTTCGCGCAAACTTCCGCTGGCAATCAAACTCGCCTTTGCTAGTTTTGCCCACATGAAAAAAGGAGCTTCGTCCCCTGTCCGCAAGGCCGCTTCCCAGCGCGCCCTCGTCAAATCCCACGCGCTTCCCATCGTCCCGCTCAAAGACCGACGCCTCAACTTCGGCGACAAATGGAATTACACGCCTGCGCCAGAGGATTCCAAGAATTACGTCATCGCGCCGCAGCATGAATTGTTTATCAACGGCAAGTTCGTCGCGCCGACTTCGGGGAAATATTTTGAGTCCATCAATCCCGCCACGGAGCAGACACTCACCACGATTGCGGCGGCGAATGCTAAGGACGTGGATTCCGCGGTGAAGGCCGCGCGCAAGGCTTATGACAAGGTCTGGAGCAAGATGCCGGGACGCGAGCGGGGCAAGTATCTGTATCGCATCGCGCGCATCATCCAGGAGAAGGCGCGCGAGCTGGCGGTGCTCGAAACGATGGACGGCGGCAAGACCATCAAGGAAAGCCGCGACGTGGATTTGCCGCTCGTGGCCGCGCACTTTTTTTACTACGCGGGCTGGGCGGACAAGTTGAAATACGCGTTCCCGGGCAAAACGCCGCAGCCACTCGGCGTCGCGGGACAGATCATTCCGTGGAATTTCCCGCTGCTCATGGCCGCGTGGAAAATCGCGCCCGCGCTCGCGTGCGGCAACACCGTTGTTTTGAAACCGGCGGAAACGACTTCGCTCACGGCGATGCGGCTGGCGCAAATTTTTCAGGAGGCGGAATTGCCCGAAGGCGTCGTGAATATTATCACCGGCGCGGGCGAGACCGGCGCGGCGCTCGTCAATCATCCCGACGTAAATAAAATTGCGTTCACCGGTTCGACCGAAGTTGGAAAACGAATTGCGCAACTTGTCGCCGGCACGAGGAAAAAATTGACGCTCGAACTCGGCGGCAAGGCGGCGAACATTTTGTTCGA
>JBJOPC010000278.1:0-3825 GCA_046050965.1 Verrucomicrobiota bacterium
CGTTCCGGTAAGCGTAATACTCATTGCGCCATTCGTGGTGTAGGTGTGCGTGAGGGTGGATGCCGTCACAGATGCACCGGTGGGAGTGGACGCCCCATCGCCCCAGTTAATCGTCCCTGACCAACTGTCAAAAAAAGCCGATGACGACGCAGTCATGCCCAGCGTCAAGGTTTGATACGCGTTCACCGGCGGGGAATACGTCAAGCCAACACTGACATACGCTTGCAGCGCACTCGCAAAAGCCAACGACCACATCGCCGCCAACCAAGTGACCGCCGTAAGTTTTTGGGAGTATTTCATTTTCGGGATGGGGTTGAGCTGGGTTTCGTTCCCGCAACGGTCTGAATGATGAAGGACAGGCGCAACTGTGGCGCAACTCTCACTGTCAGCAAGCGGAAAATCTCTCATGGAAAACAAAATAGCCGCGAGGGAGAGGGAGAATAAAAAACCGCCGGAGCGAATGCGCACTCCGGCAGCTTTCTGAATTCTGGATTCTGGCTCCTGACTGCTGTCGCCTTCACGTCGCCATGGCCGAACTGGGATTGCTCCAATCACCCGCGCCCGTGACGCCGCCGATGGCACACGCGCGCACCATGTAGACCGTGCCCGGCGTAAGCGCGTCCAGCGTGATGCGCCATGCAGCAATTCTACCGCGTGGTGATTCCGTAGCCGCCGGAGTGCGCTCGGTTTTTTGTCCGCAGATTTCACAGATTTACGCAGTTAAAAAAATCCGCGTCCTTCTGCGAAATCTGCGAACTCAACCCGCCGCGAATAAAACTCGAAACGCGCCACCAAAAACTGGAAACTCCGCGCCCATGAGTTGGAGTTACGAAAAAATTCTCCGTCCGTTGCTGTTCGCGCAGGAATCCGAGGCCGCGCACAACCGCGCGCTCGCCGCGCTCGGCTTCGCGAGTCGTCATAAAATTTTGCGCGGCGCACTCGGCGCGCTTTACTCCGCGCCGGAGTTGCCGGTGGAATTGTTCGGCTTAAATTTTCCCAACCCCGTCGGCCTCGCGGCGGGCATGGACAAGCCCGCCGCTGCCTTGCCCGCGTGGGAACGTCTCGGCTTCGGCTTCAGCGAACTCGGCGGCGTGACGTGGCACGCGCAGCCCGGCAATCCCGCGCCCCGGATGTTCCGCGCCGTGGCCGAGGGCGCGCTGGTCAACCGCATGGGCTTCAACAATCCCGGTGCGCAAAGGCTCGCGGAAAAATTACTTGCGTGGCAACACGCCGGACTCTGGCCGCGTCATCCGGTGGGCATCAATCTCGGCAAATCTAAAACCACGCCGTTGGATCGTGCCGCCGAAGACTACGCCAACTCGTTCCGCTCGCTGCGCGGGCTGGCAGATTTTTTCGTCGTCAACGTCAGTTCGCCCAACACGCCGAACTTGCGCCAACTCCAAGACAAAACCGCGCTCGATGAAATCCTCGCCGCGTTGCAGGAAGCGCAGGCGGGCGACACCACACACCACACTCGTGACACCGCGCCCGGCGGTAAGCCACATCCCGCCCCGCTGCTCGTCAAAGTCGCACCTGACCTGACGTTCGACGCGTTGGATGAATTGCTCGAAGTTGTAACGCGACGCAGACTCGCGGGCATCGTGGCGACGAACACAACGATTGAACGCCCGAACACCGCCGATGCGCGCAGTCAGAAAACTTTTGCGGAAACTGGCGGCTTGAGCGGGCGTCCGTTGCGCGCACGCAGCACGGAAGTCATCCGCCATCTGCACCGGCAGACGCAGAGCAAACTGCCGCTCATCGGCGTCGGCGGCGTTTTCACGGCGGACGACGCGTGGGAAAAAATCTGCGCGGGCGCATCGCTGGTGCAGGTTTATTCCGGCTTGGTTTATCGCGGGCCAAGTCTCGCGGGCGAACTCGTGCGCGGCTTGCAAACCAAACTGTCAGCCGCAGGCATGAAGACTATTTCTGAAGCCGTCGGCAGTGCGAACCGCTAACGTCCACTGGTCAAGCCAGCGGCAACCATTTTTCTCTCGCCATCACGCGCGGGCGTTCGGACAATCTGCGCTCGGTTTTTTAATTCCATGAACGAACAGATTGTCATCCTCGATTTCGGCTCGCAATACACGCAGGTCATCGCGCGGCGCATCCGCGAGTGCAACGTGTATTCCACCATCGTCCACTTCAACACGCCCGCCGCTGAAATCGCGGCGATGAAACCCAGCGGCATCATCTTGTCGGGCGGACCGTCGTCCGTGTATTCGCCCAAAGCGCCGTTGCCGGATAAAAATATTTTCAACCTCGGTGTGCCGGTGCTGGGCATCTGCTTCGGCGTGCAACTATTCGCGCAATTTCTCGGCGGTAAAGTTGAGAAAGGGCAGAAGCGCGAATACGGCAAAGGCACGTTGACCATCAAAGACAAGTCGTGCGCGCTGTTCGCCAAGCTGCCGCGCTCGTTGCAAGTCTGGAATTCTCACGGCGACAAGCTCACCAAGTTGCCGCGCGGTTTCAAGCCGGTGGCGGTCACGGAAAATTCTGAATACGCCGCCATCGAGAATCGTGCGCAGAAATATTTCGGCCTGCAATTCCATCCCGAAGTCGTCCACACGCCGCGCGGTAAAGAAATTATTTCCAACTTTGTCCACGGCGTCTGCGGCTGTGGCAAGAACTGGACGATGCGGAATTACGTCGAGCAAGCGGTGGAAGAAATCCGCGCGCAGGTCGGTCAGGAACACGTCATCCTCGGCTTGAGCGGCGGCGTGGATTCCAGCGTGGCGGCGGCGTTATTGCACAAAGCGATTGGCAAGCAACTCACCTGCATTTTCGTGAACAATGGTTTGCTGCGCGCCAGCGAAGCGGAAGTCGTGCAAGAAGTTTTTGGCCGCAACTTCAAAGTGAAATTGCAATACGAGAACGCCACGAAGCTGTTTCTCGGCAAACTCAAGGGCGTGACTGATCCTGAAACGAAACGCAAAGTGATTGGCAAAGCGTTCGTGGATGTTTTTCAAGCCGCGACGAAGCGTGCGGGCAAAGCGAAATTTCTCGCGCAGGGAACTTTGTATCCCGACATCATCGAGTCTGTGCCGATCGCCGGCAATCCCGCCGCGATGATCAAGAGCCATCACAACGTCGGTGGTTTGCCGAAGGGCATGAAGTTCAAGTTGGTCGAGCCGCTGAAAAATTTGTTCAAGGACGAAGTGCGGTTGCTCGGTTTGGAATTGGGTTTGCCCAAAGAAATTGTTTATCGTCAGCCGTTCCCCGGCCCCGGACTCGCGGTGCGGATTCTCGGTGAGGTGACGCCAAAGCGCTGCGAGATTTTGCGGAACGCCGACACCATCGTCGTGGAGGAGATGAAGGCGAGCGGACTTTACTACAAGATCTGGCAGAGCTTTGCCGTGTTGCTGCCGGTGCGCAGCGTGGGCGTGATGGGCGACGAGCGGACTTACGATTACACCATCGCCATCCGCGCCGTGGAATCGCAGGACGGCATGACCGCCGACTGGGTGAAGCTGCCCTACGACCTGCTGGAAAAACTCGCCAGCCGCATTATCAACGAAGTGAAAGGCGTGAATCGCTGCGTCCTCGATATTACCAGCAAACCGCCCGGCACTATCGAATGGGAATAGGCGTGAACCCCGACTGCATCGGGGCAGGCCGCTGCGTCCTCGACATCACGAGCAAGCCGCCGGGGACGATTGAGTGGGAGTGAGAATTCCCCATTGCACAAAAACAGCGGAGGAAGCAACTTCAGCCCATGCAAGAAATCACCTTTCAAGTCACGCCGTGCAGTGAGACAGGCGGCTATGTGGCGCGCTGGGACGATGCCGCGCGCGGCGGCATCACCACGCAGGGCGACACTTTGGA
>JBJOPC010000279.1:0-7486 GCA_046050965.1 Verrucomicrobiota bacterium
CCGCCGCGCTCATGTCATGCGCTTCCAATAAATGTTGCAAGGCATCCAAGCCGGTTACTTTGGCCGACTCCAATTGCGCGTGCTCTTTGTCGTAATCCTCGATGAGCCGGCACAGCAGATCGAAATAATCTTCCTGGTCGGCCGTCAGCTTGTGCCCGGCCATCGCATCCGTGATTTCAGTCACGTTTTCGTAATCCACCTTGTCGTGAATCGGGCGCGGCGTCAGCGTCCGGCAAAGCCCGGTGTCATCTTTGGGCAGGCGGGCGAATTCAATTTTTGTCTGCGTCGTTTTCATAAAATTTCTTTCCAGCGGTTTTTGCTGTATTCCGCGTGCGTCATAAAGCGCAACGTATAGACGATTTGCCGGTTGAAATGCACCGCTGCAATCAGCCGGTAATCGTTCCGACGGAGGTTGAACACCAACACCGTTCGTCCGCTGCGAACTTTTACGCTATCCGTGCCGGGATAAGTTCGCCGCACGTCCACTAAACTGCGCCAGTCGGCCTGCTTGACCGTCTTGCGCCAAACGTCCAAATGGCGATTCGCTGGCGGATGTTGCCGCCCCGCCGCCACGAGAAACGCTTCTTTGATAATCCGCACGGATACAAATTGTATTCAAACGCTTTTTTGTCAAACATAATCCCAGCTAGGCCAGCGCCTTGATTCGCCGATCTAAATCTTTTCGGTTGATGAGGTCGACCACTTCCAACCGGTCGGGCCAGAGTCGGAAGAGCAAACGATAATCTGCACCAATCCGTTGCCGCATCACGTTGGGCGTGGCCTTCAAGCGTAGGCATCCTACATAAGCGGGAGGATCGCCCGCCGCCAAGCGTCCGGTCATGACGATGGTAGCGCGCGCCACATGGCGAGGGAA
Source organism: Verrucomicrobiota bacterium (assembly GCA_046050965.1). Classification (GTDB taxonomy): domain Bacteria; phylum Verrucomicrobiota; class Verrucomicrobiia; order Limisphaerales; family JAFMIX01; genus JAFMIX01. The sequence goes on from JBJOPC010000279.1 coordinate 875, forward strand.
CGTGCCGAGGGTTTGCTGGAAATTCTTGGGGAACTCAATCAAGCGCACGGGATGACCCTCGGGGGCGTCGGGGGGGAACCATAATTCCGCCTCGCGGTCAGGCGTCTCGTCCTCCAAAGAGGCTACTGGCGCCGCGTGCTGGCGGATAGTTTCCAAATCAACGTGCGCCTGCTGCAGCTCGCGCCGTAATTCATTCCGCTCGTTATGACGTTCTTTAAGGGCGGACTTTAACAGGTCCACTTTTTGTCTTAATTCTTTTAACGGTTGTTCATCCGGCGTTCCGGAGGGGGCGGGCAGCGGTGCTTGTGCCGGAACTCGCAGCTGGGGTTCGCGCCGGATAATTTCTTTCTGCAATTGCGCGAGCGTTTCTTTCAAACCCTTCACCTCTTGAGCTTTTACTTTAAGGTTTTGCCGCGCTTTGCGTAACTCGCCCGATTCTTTTTTATGGTCGTCCTCGTGTTCCTCAAAACGTTTAGCCGAGCGGCGGTCAGGTGGGGTTCGAGATTTTTTTCTAACTCTTCACGGGTATAGCCAGCCACTTCGGAAGAGTGGTGCAATCGTTCCTGATCTTTATCGTGGCAGCAGTGTTTGTATTTTTTCCCGCTACCGCAGGGACATGGCTCATTGCGACCGATGCGGGGAACTGCCCGGCGCATGGTGGTGCCGGAGGAGAGCGTGTTCGGTAACGCATTCGGCAGCAATTCTAGCACCGACCCCTGGCAGGCTTTCTTCAACACCTCCTCCATGAAAGTCTTTACCCCAGCTTCGTTGGGAAGGCCGTGTTGTTGCTGGATGATCGTGGCGAGGGAGGTGTCGCCCGTCAACGCAGCGAGAGCCCGAAGCGCCGCTGACTTGTGTTGCTCATGGGGTTGATCAGATTTATGCCGCGCCAAGGCCCGGGCGGCAGCGAGTAAACCATCCGGCAGCACCCCGCCGCGGTGCTCGTGACACCACCAAGCAATAACAAACAAAGCGGTCGCGGCCGTATCTCTCGGCAAAGGCGTCTGGCGCACCGCCTCCAGCAAGGGCTCCGGCAATTCTCCGGTCATGTGCCAAGCGACGCATGCGAGATACGACCAGTTCGGCATCAACATCGCTCCCTGCCGTAAATGTCCGACTGCAATCGGTCGCTCAGCGGTCAACGCTCCCAGAACAACATAACAAAATTCTTTTTGATTCGCGCCTTTGATGGTCTCGGTGACCAACGCCTCTAATTCGGCTTCGTCGGACGGCAGCATTTTAGCGGCGCGTAGAACCGTCTCCCGACAAAAACGCGTTTGCTCAATGAACTGGCGCAATTCGGTTTGCATGATGGCTTGGTGGATTTATCAGCTTTGCTTCAAACGAACGGTTCCATCGTTTTATTCCCGCGCCGCATTCAGCATATCCTCATGCTTGAGCCACGTCGGCGGGGTAATGCGTTCCAGATAATAGTTTGCTTGTAAGCTCAAGCGGGCACCCCCTTGCACGAGGAAGGGATATAGCGGACTAGTTTCCGAGGCGTAGGCTTGGACAAGCGACCCGTTCAACCTCTTTCGTGTCCCATGCCACCTGCGCCGCCTGCACCTGCTGCTCATAGGCCGACACTTGTTCCTGATAGTGCTGCTGGAGTTCTTGTTGCCGTAGGGGCCAAGTGTCCGGGAGTAGCGTCTTAGCCTTCTGCTCGGCCATGAAGTCTGGCAGCAGTTTGTAGGGTAGTTGGGCTTTGAACTGGTCGGTCAACTCTTCCAGACATCTAGCTTGGGCCAACTCCCAGTTCGGTTCAGCTGGCGGTTGCAGGGTGGATGCGAAAGCTTGGGGAGTCTGGGCGGATAGGAAGTTCTCCAAGGTCGGAATCTCCGGTAATGGCTGCCAGAACTTGAGCCGACGTTGGTAGGCGTCCCACTCGACCTCGATGGCGCTCTGCTTGGCCCTCTCTTCGCCGACCTCGTCCGCCCGGCGTTGCATGGCTTCCAGTTGCCGCGACGTAGGACGACGTTCGCCTGCGGGTCGGTCGTAACTGCGGGTTGAGGCCCCATCGAGGCGCTGGCGATACGAAAGACCGGTGCCGGGGATGCCAGCCGAAGCATAGAGCCCACATGACCCCAGATTAACGTGCGCCCCGCGCACGCCAGCGGACAAGGAGACGCCACTGCCACTCAGGTTCAAACTGAGCCCGGGCAGGATGCTGAGACGTCGGCTGAAACGAAAACCCATGCTGGTCGTGAGCCTACTGCACTCACCTTGGAACGGTAGTCCGAAATTCAGCAAAAGCGTCATTTTTCAGGCAGTGGCTACCGACGCTGCAATGATGGCCTCAGGCCAGAATGTAACGCCCCGTTTTTCGCGTGCCGATACGCTGCACCAAGCCAGCGTCCAGCAGCGGCTGCATCAATTTCATCGCACCCTGTTTTGTCACGCCGAGCGCGGCCCAAATCGCCTGCGGGGTCATGCTTTTGTGATCCCGTAACAGTTGCAACAATTGCTCTTGTTTCGGACGCAGCACCAGTTTTGTTCTCGTTGAACCCGCTGAGAATTTCTGCACTCGCAGCCAGACGCGCCCCAGAGTGAGTTGCAAACCCTCGGCGGCGTATTCCAACCAGCTGGTTAAATTCTCACCTTCACGCCTCACGGCGTCCAGCGCCGCATAATAGCGCGGGCGATCCTCCCAATAAAACTCGTCCACGGAAAAGATATGGTGGGTATCAAACCCACGCCGATACAACTCCCATAACGCCAGCGCACGGCCCGTGCGGCCGTTACCGTCGGCGAAAGGGTGGATCGCTTCAAACCGATAATGCACGATGGCGGAACTCAACACCGGCGACATTTTAGCGGATGCCTGGTTCCACCATGTCAGTAATTCAAACATCAAACCCGAAACATCCTCTGGCGGTGGTGGAACGTAGCGCCCCACCCGGACGGGAATGGTGCGATATTTTCCCGCTGTGCCCTGATCCATCACCTCCCCCGCCATGATTTTATGCAACCGTAAAATCTCCTCGTGAGAGATGACCTTCTTGTTCGTGTTTTTCTCCACGAAACGCAGGGCGGCAAAATAATTGACCACCTCCCGTTTGGCGCGGGCAGCGACGGCGGGAATTTCCCGACCTGCCTCCACGGCACGGACTTGTTCCAAGGTGAGGGGGTTGCCTTCGATGGCCGTCGAGGAATGAGTATTGCGCGTCCGCGTGTCCTTTTGTAACGCGGGGATCCATGGCACTTCCACCGTGGCGGCCTGGATGCGTTCGCGCAAGGCGGCAATCTGTTCCACCCGTGCTAACAAGACGGGGGTGATGGTATATTCCGGCTGATAGCTCACACCCTGACTTTAGTTGATGAGACAACCGTCAGTCAACTTTTTAGACAACCGGCCATGGGCCGTTGGCTCCAGCCATTGTAAGTTTTGTGGCATCAAAGCTTCTGACTAAGCAATCGCGGACTGTCTTCCACAAATTGGTCAAACAGCACTGTCAAATCCCCAGCTCGTGCCATCGCCTTTCGCCAGTCTTCCGGCACTGTGACCAACCCATGGCAAACCCCGGCTAGACCACCTGCCGCGATGCCCGTCAAAAGGAAAGATCTATCAACAGTCGGCTTGGAAACTGAGAATATTCAAGAGCTTTTCAGATTAGGTTGGTATCGAGTTCGTCCGGAAGGCGGAACCACGTTGAGAATCCATAACGATTTTCTTCCGGGTTTAACCCCTTTGCTCGCGGACATGGTCAAAGCAGTCGCCAACCAACAAGAACTCCGGTCTGTCATCTTCGAACACGCCGGGAAAACCAAGCGGCTTTAAAAAACAAAAAGACGCCCTGCGATGAAGCAGAGCGTCTTTGAAAGCGGGGCTGAATTTTACTTCTTCGCGCCGAGGATGGCGTCTTTGGCCGCTTTGGCGACGCGGAATTTCACGACGCGCTTGGCTTTGATCTTGATGGTTTCGCCCGTGGCCGGATTGCGACCCATGCGAGCCGCGCGGTTGACGAGGACGAGCTTGCCGAGGCCGGGCAGCGTGAAAGTGTTCTTCGCGTTTTTGTAAGCGAGGTCGGCGATAATCGCGAGGATTTCGGTCGCAGCTTTTTTGGTGAGACCGCTCTTGGCGGCTAGTTCGGCGGCGACTTGGGATTTGGTAAGGGCTTTAGCCATGTTGATTTTATTGTGTATGGTTAGGTTTACGTGAACGGGGAGAGTATGTGAATCAGTGGTTAAACGCCAATGGAAACGGTTTTCGCTGCGCTGCGCTGCGGTGAGGAACACCCCCAAGTGCCCAGCGTGGTGTCCACGTTGGCGGCGTCGTAGACCACGTTGGTCACCCGCGCAATCATCCAATGGCTTGAGTTGTTCATATGCTAGGCAGGACAGTGCAGTTGGTCTGCGTGAGGGATATTTTCAGACAGGCCGCCGGGTTGCGTTCGAGGAGTTGTGCAACATCATCTTCAGTCATCGCAGCGGTGTCATGCACCAAGCGGGTGCAAACTTGGCATATTCTGGCATCAGGTAATACTGAATCAGTCATGCTGTCCCAAGCCGCATTTTTCGGGCAGTGAAGCCGTTTCAGAAATCTCCCAGAGTCAGAAAAGAGATCCCCGGTTTTAAGATCAATAATCATCAGCCAATAAGTCGCTCTGCATCCTTGGCAGGGTCAAAATTAACAATCAGGTCTTTTCCGTTCCAAGTGGCTTCGCCACATAGAAGTCGCGGGTGGTAGCCTTGGTTGCCCCAAATCGCCACGATGTCTTCGATAATGTCATCCAGCCAAACCTGCTCGCCCGGTTTTAGGTCAGGCGGCAACAGATAGGCGGCGAAAGGTGATGGAAAGCTGTATTGATAATAGTTTTTAAACGGGATGACACATTCATATTCCTCACCTGGATGCATTCGGCAATCGCCCACTAGTTTGATCTTCTTGGTGGTTCGGTGCTGATAAACGGCAACCATGTTGTGAACCTCTGGGTTCGGCAGCACGGACTTGACCAGCGGGGTCAACCCAGAATCAACTGCGGAGTTGATAGCGGTTAAGGTTCGAGCGGTTTTGATGGTTCGCAAATCTTTTAGATTTTTTGGTCGGTCAAACATAGTGGTTCGATTTAAAGAACGTTGTCATTGATCCGTATACAATTATGCACCGAGAGCGTGCGGGTTTGGGGCAACCGTGCTTCCAGTGGGACGCACCACCGCAGCAATTCCACCACCTGCGCAACGTTTGGTTTTTGTGTCAGACTCATTTCATGCTCCGTAGACCGTCACGACGAGCGCGGATGGCTAGAAGTTTTGCCCGCTTCGCTCCGTGCTTACGCACGGAAAATTGTTTGCGCCGGACCACATATGGTTCGGGACTCCACGTCGCTCTCCAATAGACGCGGGGTTCGCCGCTTCGTTGATCCACCATTTTCTGCACCCCGTGAATACCGGAGATGCTCTTGCGGCGGGGTAACTCCGCCCAAAACCGCCGGGAAGGGGTTTTCGATTCGCCGAGTTTGACACGCAATATCTGATAATGCTTTTGGGCGGCGGCCAAGGCTGATTCACGTCCGCCGTGTAACTTGTCCGCGAAAAAAGCGGAATACATTTTACCCCGACGCTGCAACCGCACGAAGAAACCGTGATTGTGTTTCTTCGCCTGATCAATCCGGCAGATGCCCGGTGTGCGTAAGGTAGCGTTCATGCGGCGAGGTTGTGGAGGAGTGTAGCTTCGAGGGCTTAATACGTCCACCTATTGATCACCTCGAACAATTTGTTTAGGTCGGTCTCACGGGGGACGGTTGTGATGACAAACTTCACCTTGCCAAAAACAAACTCCGTCAATCCCGCGAGATGCGCCACTTGATCGCTCACTCCAGCGGGCAGAGGCCGCTTCTCAAAGACCGACTTCATCAGATCGAGCGCCGTGCGCATTCGCTTGGTTGCCTCCTCATCGGGCATGGGTTGGCCGCGATCACCCAAGGCCAGCGTTTCCAGAAATCGGTTCACCTCGGGGCGGATCGCGAATCGGAGACGCGGCTCGGTGAACTTATCGGTCGTGACGGTAAGAAATGGCTTCAATGCCTCGCGCCAGGCATGGCTGATCAGCCAGAGCGTCGTGAATCGTTGCTGCCCGTCGATGAGATCGAAGTGGCGACCATTACTGCCCTCCTGCTCGACCAGCAGTGTTCCGCCGAGAAAAAACAAATCTTCACGGCGCTCATAAGCGTTCACGAGATCGTTCAAGAGCGTGAGCACCTGATCCTCACCCCACACGTAGAGCCGCTGGTAGATCGGGATGTTGAAATGCCAGTCCGGGCTTTCCTTCACGAGTTCGGCCAGACTGTAGAGCTTGGATGCGATCTTCATGCCGCACCTCCGTTCAACTTGGCCGTGATCCATGCGTGCTTACCACTCAGCGATGCAAGGTTCGCCCGTCCGTAGTAGGCCAGCACCGCTGCCTTGTAGATGCTCTGCACACGGTTTCCCGTCTCGATTTTCTCGCCCGCGTAAGTCTCGCGCCGCGTGTGGTGGTTTTTCAGATGGGCGATAACCTGCTCCGGCCGATAGCCGCTCGCGATGACATCCAGCAGGTTCAAGGTGTCCTTTTTGAAAAAGTTCTGCGCCGCTTCGTAGCGCACCTGTTGTTTTTCCAGTCGGATCGCACCGAGG
>JBJOPC010000280.1:0-3501 GCA_046050965.1 Verrucomicrobiota bacterium
GGTTGAGGCAGGAGATGCTCTTGGCTTTGTCCTTCGCCTTGGCGAGCGCGGGCAACAACAGCCCGGCGAGAATGGCGATGATGGCGATGACGACGAGCAGTTCGATGAGCGTGAACGCGCGGCGCGCGGTGGAAAAGTTTCTCATGGCGTGGCGATGACGCGGTAGAAGCGCACGGTGTTCGAGGCGGAAGTGTCCGTGAAGTTTTGCGTGACGCCGCCCGCGAGGATATTCGAGAGCGTCACCCAATTCGTCAGCGCGAGGCTGGTGCAACATTGCACGGCGTAGTGGTAGTTCGCTTGGGTGCTGAAGGTGAACGTGCGGTTACCACCGTTGGCCGTCGGGGGCGCGATCATCGGCGCGACGGGCGGCGTTACGCTCGCGGCGAAAGTGCCGGGCGACGCAACGTCGCCGCCAATCGGCGCGACGAACGCGCCGTTCACGCCCGCAGCACTCAAGCCGCCGAAGGTGGCAGTGTTCGCATCGTAACCAAAACTCGTCCCGGTCGTCGCGCCCGCGAACAAGGCGCGGTCGAGATAATCCGCGTCGCTCGCTGCCGCCGCGTTCCACACAATGATGGCGTCGCCCGCCGCCGCCAATCCCACGCCCGTGCCGGAGTAAGTGGCGACTTGCAGCGCGTTGGAATTTTGCAAGCCCCACCAAGTGCGGAAGTCCGCGACTTGCGACGCAGGTGTGTTCGCGCCGGTGACTTCGATGAAGACCACCGATTCGCCGGGTGCAATCATCACGTTGCTCGTGACGGTGACCGCCGCCGCGAGCGAGAGCGAATTGTCGTCAATGCGGAAGCCACGCAGGTTCACCGGAAAGTTTCCGAGATTGCTAAATTCAAACCAGTCGCCGTGATTGCCCGTCGAGCCATTGAGGTTGTTCGTAAACTGGCTGGACATGACTTCCGTGATGATGAGTTGCGGCTTGGGCGTGGTGACGAGTGTGGCGGCGTTGCTCGCAATGCCGACGGCGTTGCTCGCGAGGACGGTGAACGTGGCGGACAAATTCGTCGTGGTGACCGGGAAATTAAACACGGCGTTCGTCTCGCCCGCCAGCGCGACGCCATTGGAACGCCATTGCAATGACGGCGTGGGATTGCCGAACGTCGCCACGGTAAACGTCGCCGTTTGTCCCGGATACGCCCAGAGATTCGTCGGTGCAAAACTCGCGATGACCGGCGCGCTCACGCTGGCCGCGCCCGCCGCGCTCGTCACGGAAATGTCGTCCACGCTCAACTGCGAACGCGCGCCGCTGCCCGCGAGGAAATAATATTTCCAGCGCAGATAAACCACCGGCTGGTTCTCGCACTCGGCGGGCAGCGCGGTCGGGCCGAACGCCTGCGTGTTACCCGCCGTTAGCCCAGTGGAATTGTATTCAATTGGCCCGGCTACGTCCGTCCACGCAGCGGCGGAACCGAGCAAGTTATATTGCAGCCGAATCGCGTAAGTGCGCGGGTTGACCGTGACGAGGCCGCCCGTCCAGCTCACTTGGATATTCGTGCGCCCAGTGGTGTTCAGCGCCAATACCGCCGCGCCGAGACCGCCGCTGCTGGTGTTGATGAACGCAAAGCCGCTCGCGCCCTGACCGGTGAGACGCGTGCCGGTCGTGAGATTGTAGGCGTTCGTGTAATCCGCCGTCATCGCCGTCGCGAGCGTGGGATCGCCGGACGCGGCTTGTTGGAAGCGAATGTTCGACGGGTAGGTTCCGGCGGCATTGGCCGCGTCCCATTGCGCGAGCGAGTAATTGCCGGTGGACAAATCGAACGGCGCGGGATCCGTCAGCACGGCGAACCCAGATTGCGCACCCAGCAGCGCGGTGAAAAAAGCAGCGGCAAAAAATTTCCTCAACATGGCGCGCAACCTACGCGCCGAACGCGACGGTCAGATGGCGGCGCTGTTACGTTTGAGTGACGAGCGCGGCCAAAGTGCTGCCGACTGCAAGTCGGCAGCACGCTACGGCTCGGGCTTGCCCAACGGCAGTGAAAGCACGGAATCCAAAAAATTCCGAGCCGTTCTCCCTCACCAGAGCGGAGCCGCCAGCCGCACTCGCCACACGCAGGATTCCTCCTCGCCCGCGTCGCCGATGCCGAAGTCGTTATCGTTCGCCAGCGCAACTTCATCGCGGCTCAACACAGCCAAGCCTTCAAGCTTGCCGCTGGAAATTCCCGGCGTGGTGCGCGTGGTAAAAACTTCCTTGGTCACGGCGGTTTGAATTTTTTCCTGCGCCAAATCCGTCGTCACGTCCTCGAAAAATAATTCGTGTGCCTGCGGATGATGCAGCACGTCGGTGGCGTGACTGAAATCCGCCGAGACCAACCGCACCGCGCCCTTGGCATGTTCGACGAGCAGCAGTTTGTCGGTCGCCAACCACGCGGCGTCGCCGAAACTAATCTTCGCGGGCTTCACCTTCGCGGAGTAATTCGTCGCGTCGCCGGTGCGCACGAGCAGTTCGCCGGTCACGCGCGCCGCGAGCGGGTCGCTCACGTCCAGCTTCAATACGCGCACGACTTGCGACGCTTCGTAGCGCACGTCTTTGTCATCGCCCATCGGCGTTTGCAGGAGCGCGTAAGCCGTGCGTCCATCGCGCGACAACGCGAGTGCTTCAAATCCTTTGTTCACGCGGCGCAACGCGAACTCGTTCGGCAAAATGTTTTTCACCGGATACGTCGCGCGGGGCAGCGACTTGGAAATGGGCGTGTAGCGCACGAGAATTTCTCCGTTCGTGGCGACGACGAAAATGGACGGCGAATATTCCTCGCACAGCAAAAATTTCCCATCCGGCAAGACGCGGATGCCTTCGGGGTCAACGCCGTTTTCGTCGAACGACAACGCGTTCGTAGCGTCGCCAGTTTGGAATAAAAGCTCATCGCCCTTCACATTGCTCACGCCACTCACGGGTTTTCCGTGCGTGTCTTTAAGGACGATGAATTGCGTAGGGACAATGTTCGTGCCGGCGAGTTTGAAACGGATAATGGTCGGCGAAAATTCTGGCAGCGGAAACGTGCGGCGCGAACCCACCGTGCCGTTCGGTCCACGATCAGTGATGCCCACGAACTCGTTCGTGCCGATTGCGTCCAAGCCCGAACCGATGGACGGCAGGTTGGTGAACACGAGACCGTTCGTGCGCGCGGCGGCGAGCGCAGCCTCGGTCACCGCGGAATGTCCGCAGCGCGCGAGGCTCAAGCGCGGTAGTTGATTCGTGGCAAGAATTTGGGCGGTGGAAATTTTCTCCGCGCGACACGCGGGCAGCGCGACTGCCAGCAAGAGTGAACAGACAAAAATTTTCATACGCTCACGCCATCAGGTAAAGTTGCTTGGGCGTGAGCAGCCACGCGAGGTTGGCGCAACGGGTGTAGCGCAACTTTTTCAATTCGAGCTTGGCGAGTCCGCCCTTTTTCAAATCAATCGCCGCGCCGGTGTTACCCGCCGCGAGCAGCGCGATGAGCTTGCTCAAATACGGCTCGTGGCCGACGAGCAAAACGTTGCGAGTGCGTG
>JBJOPC010000281.1:0-7031 GCA_046050965.1 Verrucomicrobiota bacterium
CCATATGCTCGTCGGCGGCGCGACAGTGGCGGGGTTCAGTTCGTTCTCGCGCGTGGCCGATGCGCTGGAGGCGTTGCTCAAAGAAATGCATACGCGCCCACAGACCGTCAACACCTCGACGTTGCGCACGACGGCCAACGCGATTGATTTTTTGGAAGTGCTGTTCAAGAGCGGCAAGGCACTGGACGCGAAGAAAACGTTCTCCGCCGAAATTCTCGTGGTGGACGACGAACTCCTCTCGCGCCGCGCCGTCACGCACGCGCTAGAAAAAGCCAAGCTCCATGCCACCGACATCGAAGACCCCGTGACCGCGCTCAAGCTCGTTTCCGAAAACACCTACGACCTCATCGTGCTGGACGTGGATATGCCGGGCATGAACGGCTTCGAGCTGTGCGCGAAATTGCGCGGGCAATCGCTGAACAAAAAAACGCCGGTCATTTTCGTCACCGCGCTCAACGACTTTGACGCGCGCGCGAACTCCACGATGGCGGGCGCGAACGACTTCATTGCGAAACCGTTTTTGTTCATCGAACTGGCGCTCAAGGCACTCATCTTCATTTGCCGCGCGCGGCTGGCGGCGGCGCGTTTCTAAATGCAACACGAGAACCTCCACGCCCCTTGGCGCATCGAATACATCCTTGGCCCCAAGGAAAAATTCGACGACGGCTCGTTGTTCACCCGCATCGCGCAATCGTCGGACGACGCAGCGAACCTCGTTATCGCGCGGGATAAAACCTGTTTCGCCTTGCTCAACCGTTACCCCTACAACGGCGGACACCTCATGGTCGTGCCGTATAAAAAGGCCGCCAGCCTCGGCGAACTCACCGTGGACGAGTTGAGCGACTTGATGCAACTCACGCAGCGTTGCGTGGCGATGCTCCAGCGCGAGCTGAAGCCACAAGGTTTCAACGTCGGCCTCAACCTCGGCAAGACGGCGGGCGCGGGTATCGAGGAACATCTGCACCTCCACATCGTCCCGCGCTGGGACGGCGACACAAATTTCATGCCCGTCCTCAGCGGCACACACGTCGTCCCGCAAGCCTTGTCCGAACTCGCGGATAAGTTGCGTGTAGCGATGGCGCGGTAAGTGAAAGTATCCCGAGCAGGAAAAGTCATACGAATTCCAATTTGACAGACTTTGTTCTGCAAGCCTAACTTCGCTCTATGATTGCAACCTTGAAGATGGACACGGTCAGTTTCGGCACTAAAGGCCAAGTGGTGATTCCTCGACGGCTCCGTCGGGAGTTTGAAATAGAAAGCGGCACTAAAGCGGTGGTGCAGGCCACACCCGAAGGGATTCTCATCAAGCCAGTGACCCGGTGGGCGATTGAGCGGGGTTTCGGCCTGTTGAAACGGAAGCCGGGTGCCAAATCGTTTGCCGAAGAATGGGCGGCTCACAAGTTAGAAGAGCGTGCGCTGGAGGATAAATAAATGGCGACCGTTGTTTTGGACGCACACGCATTGCTGGCTTTTTTTCGAGGCGAACCTGTAGCACTTCGCGTCCGCGAGCTCTTGCATAAAGCCGCCGCCAATGACCGTCCCCTGCACATGACCGAAGTCAACTATGCCGAAGTGAAATATCAGTTGATTAAAAAAGACGGAGCAGAGGCGTGGGCAGAGGCGGCGGATGTCTTGAAAGGTTTGCCTATAGAATTTCATCCGATCCTGCGTTCGCTAGCCGATTCGGCTGCAGATTTCAAAGCGCGCTTCAAGTTGAGTCTGGCCGACGCTTTTGCTGCCGCATTGGCAAAAAATAAAAACGCGGAACTCGTCACCGGCGACCCGGAGTTCAAAGCACTCTCCAAAGAAATAAAAATCGCCTGGCTAGCGTGACCTTCGCCGGTAATTGTTTTCATGGCTACTGAAACTCTTCATTACGAAAATGCGCGCTTCACGCAGCAACTGTTCAACAACGACCCGCGCAACTTGCAGGCGATTGAGGCGCAACTCGGCGTCAAAGCCACAGCGCGCGACAGTTTTATTAAACTCGACGGCCCGGCGCCGGCGGTGGCGCAGGGGAAGCAACTGTTTGGTTCGCTGCAAAATCTTTTGAAGTCTGGCACGGTGGTGCGGCAGCGGGAATTTGCCGCTGCGCTCGCTACGCTTACGGAACACGGTGGCGACGCGCTCGAAGCGTTGAGCAACGACCGCACCCAAATCTCGCCGACGAAAGCACCGGTCACGCCCAAGACGGTCGGGCAGAAAAAATATTGCGACGCTATCCGCGCGCACGACGTAACGTTCGGCATCGGCCCGGCTGGCACGGGCAAAACTTATTTGGCGGTGGCGATGGCGTTGGCGGCGCTGCGTGATGGGAAAGTTTCGCGGATTATTCTCACGCGTCCGGCGGTGGAGGCGGGCGAGGCGTTGGGTTTTTTGCCGGGTGATCTTTACGAAAAAATCACTCCGTATCTGCGGCCATTGCACGACGCGTTGCAGGATATGTTGCCTCCGGAGGAAATTCAAAAATACATGGAACGAAACGTCATTGAGATCGCGCCGCTGGCTTACATGAGGGGGCGCACCTTGAACCACGCGTTCATCATTCTCGACGAGGCGCAGAACACGACGGCGGAGCAGATGCTGATGTTTCTTACGCGGCTCGGTTACGGCTCGAAGGCGGTCATCACGGGCGATGAATCGCAGACGGATTTGCCGTCGCACAAACAGTCGGGGCTCATCGAGGCACATCGCGCGTTGAAGAATGTCGAGGGCATCGCGGTGGTCGAGTTCAGCACGCGCGATGTGGTGCGTCACGCGCTCGTGCAGCGCATCATTACCGCCTACGAGGAACATCGTGGGCCGCGCCAATGAACTTCGCGCTCACCGTCCGCAACCGCCAGCGCGTCCGCCGAGTGGATGCGCGGCAGTTCAAAAAAATCCTCACCGCCGCGCTGACGGAACTGGGTGTGGAAAAGTGCGAACTGTGTTTCCATCTCGTCGGCGTGAAGGAGATGGCGAAGGTGAATTGGGATTTTCTCCGGCACGAGGGTTCGACAGATGTGATTACGTTTGATCTAGCGGAAGGCGGAAGGCGAAAGGCGAAAGGCAAAAATGTTTTGCACGGGGAGATTTTCATTTGCCTTGATGACGCGGTGAAACAAGCGCGGGAGTTTGGAACGAGTTGGCCGAGTGAGTTGGTGCGCTATGCGGGGCATGGCATTTTGCATTTACTCGGACATGATGATTTGTTGCCGGTTCCCCGAAAGCAGATGAAGCGTGAGGAGAACCGCCTCGTTTGCCAGCTTGCTCGCCAGTTCCGCTTCGCTTCGCTTGCTCGTTAATATATCCACCGCAAATTTGACAACCGCCCGCACCGACTGTAAATACATTGTGCATACACCGCGCACGAAACCGCGCGGTTGAGTTGTCTATGGAATTTGATTGGAAGACGCCGCCGTTTGAACTGGCCGAACCGCTCACCGAGCGCGAGGTCGAGGAATCCTTTGAGGATCCGTTCGCGGTGAAGCTGCTGCCGGACACGCCGAGGTTTTCGGTGCAGGCGCGGTTCTTCAATCTGGGCGTGACGGCGGGTGGCGTGGGTGTGTTCAGCGTGTATCGGACGAACGGAAAAATTGCGCGGGTGATTCATGCGCGGGCGTTTGAGTTGGAAGAACAATTTTTTTATCAACGCAAGTTGAACCAGAATATTTCGCAATGACATGAACGCAAACTTGAACACGATTTCCAGCTGGGAAGAAGTTCCGTTGTTCGACAGCGAACAGGCGGAGGCGCTGTTCTGGTCGGAGAATCGTCCCGACGCGCGGCTCATGGAAGGCGCGGTTTCGGCCGCGAACGAGACGTCGGAGTCCGTGGCGATTTCGTTGCGGATTGATCCGCGGATGCTCTCGCGGATGAAGCGGCTCGCGCGGTCGCGGTTCCTGAATTACCAGAGCATGATGAAACAGTGGTTGAGCGAACGCATGGAATTGGAAATGAACAACGACACCCAAATGAAAAACCAAAATCGCAATCGTCAGGCCAGCGGCTTCACACTCATTGAGATGCTCGTTGTCATCGCCATCATCGGCATCCTTGCGGGCATTCTCACCGTGGGCGCGACGGCGGCGGTGCGGAAAAACAAACTCACGCGCGTGACGGTGGAACTCCGACAATTGGAAACCGCCATCGAGAGTTACAAAGCCGACAAAGGTTATTATCCGCCGGACAATGGATTGCCGCCGGTCATCGTGGGCAAGCCGTTTCAAGCACCGGACACTGAACGCACCAACACGCTTTACTACGAACTCAGCGGCATGACGCTCACCGCCAACGGCGGCTACCAGACGCTCGATGGCCAGGAGACGCTCGCCGGTCCGTTAGCTTCTTTGCAGTCGGCGTTGACGAATACATTCGGTCTGAACAATTTTCACAACGCGGGCGCAGCCGGTGCTGCGGCGCGGCAGGCGGACGACGCGCCGATCGCGAAAAGCTTCATCAAGTTCAAGGCCAATCAGACCGCGACGTTTTCTGAACCAGTGAAGACGGGCAACTACACCTTCCGTGTGTTGAACGTGCCAGTGGAAGGCGGCGACAAGTCCGACTTCAATCCGTGGCGCTACAATTCCCACAACCCAACCAACAACCCGGACAGCTACGACCTATGGGCGGAATTTTTAATCGGCAGCAAAACCAACATTATCTGCAACTGGAGCCACAACGTCATTGCGAAGTAACCCTCAACCCTGAACCTATATGAAAAACCAGAACCAAAAAAATCGGCTCGCGTTCACGCTCATTGAACTGCTCGTCGTCATCGCCATCATCGGCATCCTTGCTGGGCTGTTGTTACCAGCCATCGCGGTTGCCAAAACCAAAGCGCGTATTGCCGTTGCGAAGAATGAAATGAACGGCCTAGCTGCCGCCATCAATCAATACGAAGGAGTTTACAATCGCTACCCGGCTACGAATTCCGCCACGCGCTCTGGCACGAACACGGATATGACCTTCGGCCTGCCCGCGTCCATCCTCCCGCCGGATTCACAGAACTACACGCCCTACGACATCGTCCCGACCAACACCGACATCATTCTTATGCTCACGGACGAAACCCGTTGGGTGAATGGCAACCACCTCCGCAACCCCCAGCAGCATCGTTTCGCCGACTTCAAGAAAGTGGACTCCATTGACGAGGCGGGTTACAGCACGATTGATTCTCAATTGCGCGATCCGTGGGGCAATCCTTACGTCATCTCGCTCGATTTGAATTTTGAAGATCATGTGAGCGACGCGTTTTACAAGCGGGCTGCGGTTTCCAAAAAATCGCCCGCCGATCTCACAAACCCAAATGTCGGCTACAACGGACTCGTCAACGCCGCCGATTCTACCGGCGTCTCCGACAACTACGAAGTCAACCGCAACGTCATGATTTGGTCGCTCGGCCCGGATAAAAAAGCCGACATAAGCGTGAAGGCCAATTCGGGCGTGAACAAAGACAACATCCTTGGCTGGCAGCAATAATTCATTCCATGCAGTTCCACCCTCCAACTGGTTTGCGGCGCGCGGCACACGATGGGTTCACGCTCATCGAGTTGCTCGTGGTCATCACCATCATCGCGCTCATCGCGACGATTGGTTTGCCCGCGCTCAAGGGCTTTGGCAAATCCAACGCCATCGTTGCTACCGACCGCCAGTTGCTGGATGACATCGCCGCCGCCCGCCAACGCGCCATCGCCGAGCACACTACGGTGTATGTGCTGTTCGCCTCGCCCGCGCTGGCCTCGCCCGCGACCAACAAGGACGCGATGGAACTCAAATATTCCGACTTGCAGAAAACCCAGCTCAGTAACATTGCGCGCGGGCAGTTCACCTCCTACGCCTTCTACTCCGAACGCAGCGTGGGCGACCAGCCGGGGCAGAAAACCAAACGTTACTTGTCCAAATGGAAAACCATTCCTGACGGTTTGATGATTGCGCCTGCCAAATACGATTACAACCGGGTGACGAACAGCGATGGCGTGTGGAGTTTTGAAGTCGGTGAATTTCCTTACCCCGCTGGCACGAACCAGACGGTGACGCACATCCCGTTCCTCGCCTTCAACCACCTCGGCCAGTTGGTGCATACCAACGGCGACTTGAGTGCGCGCAACGACGGCGGCGAAATTTTGCCGCTCGCGCGCGGCAGTATTTTCTACGCCGACCCGCAGAACCCGCTCCGCGCCGACGTGCTGGAAACTCCGCCCGGCAATTCCCAGAAACTTATCAACGGCAAGACCAACACCACCTGGCACTACATCCGCATTGACGCCCTCACCGGCCGCGCGCATGTCGAGCAATACGAAATCCCCGCCCTCCCATGATTTTGCCCGTCCATCCCACGTCCCGCGCCCCGCGCTCCGCTCCTCGTCAGCAGGCTGCGTTCACAATGATTGAAATTGCGATGGCACTCGCCATTGTCGGCTTCGCGCTCGTGGCCATCATCGGCGTGTTGCCGCAGGTCGTGAACGTCCAGCGCGACAACCGCCGCGAGACCATCATCAACCAAGATGCCAACTTCTACATTGACGCCCTGCGCGGCGGCGCGCAGCGGCTGGATGATTTGACCAACTACGTCATGAGCATTACCAACGCGTGGGTTGGTTACGGTATTGATGGTAAAACAAATGGCTTATTTGGCTACGACACCTACACGAACGTTCCCACCGACGGCCCGATTTCACTGCCGCTGGGTGACGCACGTTTTCGTGTCACGAACCCCTACTTCAAAAGTTTGAATGGCAACAAGGAACTGACTGACTATCGCATCACCAACGGTCTGCGCATACTCGGCGTGATGAGCCTGCCGCGCTACCAGATGTTCAACGACGGCACTTCCGTCAGCAACAGCGTCGTTGTCTATGCCCGCGCTTTGAGCGGCGCGGCCA
The DNA here is from genome assembly GCA_046050965.1 of Verrucomicrobiota bacterium. GTDB lineage: Bacteria > Verrucomicrobiota > Verrucomicrobiia > Limisphaerales > JAFMIX01 > JAFMIX01. Next base: position 6,864 of record JBJOPC010000281.1, read on the forward strand.
ACGAAAAAAATCCGCAGACCAATGACCTGCTCAAGGACATTGCTTTCAGCTACCGCTTCTCGGTGCAAATCGCGCCGCAGACTTCTGGCGCGACCAATTGGAACAACGGCTCCTTCAACGCGCAGTTCGATTCCGAATTCGGCACCAACGCCGCTGGCACTTCCTTTG
>JBJOPC010000282.1:0-3753 GCA_046050965.1 Verrucomicrobiota bacterium
CGGTAGGTTTTGGACGATGGATTCCTACGAAGGTGACAACAGCGACCCTCTTTCATTGCACAAATACCTGTATTGCCAAGGAAACCCCGTAGGTTTGACTGACCTGTCTGGTCATGATGGTGATGCAATCAGCTTGAATGTGAACATGGCGCTCATGACTGGCATTGCGGCTTTCACCTATGCGGCAATAACCGAATCAAAAACCCACTTGATTGGCAAAATAGCTGTAGCAGCTTTTGATGAAGCAACTACTGATGGCGCAACTTTAGCGGAGGCAACCGCTTATGCTTTGTCGGTCTATCGAACCTCAATGAGAGATCTAATTAATCAGGCAGAAGACGTTTTGAAACAGACCGGAAAAGCTCTGAGAAAACTTAAAGTTGTCCCAATGCCGATGTCGATAATCCCACACGTTGCGGCTCACGTTGCAGCAGCACAGGTTTGAGGTCGCGCATATTGACGTGGGTGTAGATGGCGGTGGTTTCCAGCTTGGCGTGGCCGAGCATGGCTTGGATGTGGCGCAGCCCGCAGCCGTTCTCCCGTCCGGATTTTATCTGCGCAAACTGTTTGAGTGCTTTGATGAAAAAGTCCTCCCTCACCCCGACCCTCTCCCGCTGGGAGAGGGAGACTTTCTGCGGACAGAAATCCGCGTGGTAAATTTTCACGCAAAGGTGCCGAATCTCACGCAGGCCGGGGCATGAGTTTTGCAATTTTCCACGGGATTCGCGCTGGCATGGGTTAAGCAGAACCAATAGCCAGAGTGAGTTTGAAATTTGTGACTATGCGGTCACGCAAGCTCGCTCCAGAAAGTCCGAAAGAGAAAGTTGAATTATGAATACAAACTATAGGGTCTCAATGGACTTCTCTGGCTACGCCGACGCGGTCTTGGATGAGTTCGCGTCGAGTGTGGTGGAGAAGTTGACGGGCAACGCAGCGTTTCCGAATCCGCCGTTGAGCGTGGGCGCACTGGGCGGGCTGCGCACGGCGTTCCACGCGGCGTTGGTGGCGGCGGCGTATGGCGGGATGCAGTTGGTCGCGGTGAAGGATGCCGCACGGGTGGCACTGGAGGATGCGCTCCGGGCCGTGGGGTATTATGTGCAAAGCCAGACGAGCCAGCGGTTGGATGTGATGCTCACGTCGGGCTACTTCGCGAACAGCACGAATCGCACGTCGTTGCCGCTGGATCCGCCGACGATTGCGGAGTTGAGTGCGCTGGGCGGCGGGCAGATGCTCCTGCGCCTCACGCCGGTGACGAACGCGCGCTCGTATCAGGTGCAGACGAGCACGAACGGCGGCACGACGTGGTCGGCATCGTTGGTGTTCACGGCGGCGCGGCGGATTGTGTTGGACGGTCTCACGCCCGGCACGACCTACACGGTGCGCGCGTGTGCCATCGGCGGCAGGACGGGCACGAGTGACTGGAGCAATCCCACGTCGGCGATGGCGACGTAAAACAATCGAAGGTCGAAGGTCGAAAGTCGAAAGGGAAAAACCGCCGGAGCGAGACGTCGCTGCGACGGTTTTTGTTTTAGGGATGCGCGGGTGTTGTGAAGCGGTGTCTCACGCAAAGACGCAATTTTTTTTCTACAGAGGTTTTTTCTTGGCGGATTTCGCGTCCTTGGCGTGAGGCGATATTTGTTATGGGCAGCAAAAAACCCGCAGGTTTGCACCTGCGGGTTTTGGACACGTTGCGGCGTAACGGCTAGTTGCCGTTGTCGCCGATCGCTTCGACTGGGCAGCCCTCCTTGGCTTCTTTGCAGCGGGCTTCTTCGTCGGGATTCGCGGGTTGCTTATACACGAACGAATAACCGCCGTCGTCGTTGCGCTTAAAATTATCGGGAGCCGTTTCGCGGCAGAGGTCGCAGTCAATGCATTGATTGTCCACGAAGAAAGTGCCGCCCGTATTTTCGGGGTATTTGTTTGCTACATCAGCCATAAGTGCGGAGAGTTTTGGCGGCGCGTGGAAAAATGGCAAGCTTGATTTGAAAACTTTTTGGTGCGGGCTGCCAAATCAGTCGCGGAAATTTACGAATTGCAGTGGCGCGGGAAAATCTTTCACGCGCAAGGCGGCGATGACTTCCTGCAATTCATCGCGGCTCTTGCCGTTGACGCGCACTTCGTCGCCTTGGATGGCGGAGGTGACTTTGAATTTGCCCTCGCGCAAGTAGCCGGTGATTTGCTTGGCGACGGTTTGTTCGAGGCCGTTTTTAATTTTGATGCTCTGACGCGCATGGCCGAGCGGGGAGATGTCCGGGTCTTTTTGTTCGAGGCATTTGGGGCTGACGCCGCGCTTGGCGAGTTTGGCGACGACGATTTCGGCGAGGAGCTTTACTTTGTAGGCGTCGTTGGCGGAGAGTTTGATTTCGAGCTTGTCGAGGAGGATTTCGGCGTTGCTGCCTTTGAAGTCAAAACGGTTGGCTAACTCTTTTTTAGCCTGATGCACGGCGTTCTCAATTTCCATCTGGTTGGCGAGCGAAACGATGTCAAAACTTGGCATGGGCGGAGCATAAGGGGCTGTTGCAGAGTTGGGAAACGGATTTTTCACCAAGAGTCTGCCGCACATATTTGGATTGACGGGAAATGAAAACCGCCTAGTCTCGCCCCACTTGATTTTTTAAGAACTCGAGCCAAACAACTCTAGGGAACTTGGAAAATCTGCAGTTTTCGGGAAACAAACAAACAAACCAGCAACATGAAAATCAATCGAACCCTCCTCAAACTCGGGCTGACCGTCGTCACGGCCAGTATCCTCGCGGGCTGCTCCGCACCGGCTCCTGACGTCACCGCTCGCCAAGACCAATACGGCGTTGCCGTGGACGAAACCACTGCCAACTACGACACTTTCGGTCGTCGCTGGGGACAAACGCCCGTCACTGAAACGAAGGTCGTTGAAGCTCCTGCGGCTCCGGCCAAGCCCGCTCCGGCGGCTCCTGGTTGCGCCTCCTCGGTTCGCACTGGTTTGGTTGACCTCTCCAAAACTGCCCCTGCCGAAGCTTCCCTCGGCGCGGAATACGAATGCACCATCACCGCTCACGCGAATGTTTGCGCAGGCAACGTCGTAATCACCGACCGCCTCCCGGCCGGTGCGTCCTACGTCAGCTCCACGCCTGCGGCGACCGTTGACGGCGACAAGCTCGTCTGGAAAGTCGGCGATATGGATGCCGGCCAGACCCTCACCGCCAAAGTCGTGCTCCGCGCGGACAAAGAAGGTTCCCTCGTGAACTGCGCTTTGATCGCCGCCGACCCCCGCGTGTGCGTCGCCACCTTCGTGGGCAAACCCTCGCTCACCATTGACAAATCCGGCCCCGAAGTCGCCAAGCTCGGTGACAACGTGACCTACAACATCGTCGTCAAAAACACCGGCAACGCTGTCGCCAAGAACGTCGTCGTCTCCGACACCGTTCCTGAAGGCTTGAGCCACGCCAGCGGCCAACGCGACCTCGCGTTCAATGTCGGCGACCTCGCCCCCGGCCAATCCAAGCCCCTCTCCGTCACCCTCAAGGCTGACAAGCGCGGCAAAGTCTGCAACACCGCCGTCGCCAATTCCAGCAACGCTGGCAAAGTCAGCGACGACGCCTGCACGCTCATTCAACAACCCGGCCTCAAGATTGAAAAATCCGGCACCAAAGAACAAATCGTTGGCCGCAAAGCCAGCTACGAAGTCGTGGTGTTCAACACCGGTGACACCACGCTCTCTGACGTGACCGTTACGGACAACGCCCCCGAAGGCACCGTGATCTCCTCTGCTGAAGG
>JBJOPC010000283.1:0-3222 GCA_046050965.1 Verrucomicrobiota bacterium
CCACGACCGTTTTGCAGGCGGCGATGCGTGAAGCCGATGTCGTTGCGGGTGTGAATCGCGGATTTGTTTGGTCACTGCAAAACGAGACTGCCTACACGAAAATTCTTGCCGCCCATCTCCAAAATGAACTTGCCCGCGTTGTTCCGGTTGAAAATGCCAACTTCGTTCCGCTCACGCCGGAATTGCTGAAACTGGAAGACCTGTTATCCACTGACCTTCCAGAAGGAACAAGGGCATTGCGTCAGCACAAGGCGACGGCGCGGCGGCGATTGCCATCGGAAATTCGTCGGCTGCTCAAAGGACGGGCGCTGATCGTCGTGATGGGGCGGCGCGTCACACAGAAAATGATCGAAGTGGCGGTCGAGAGCGCCCGCAGAACGCTCGCCGTCAATCCTGCATTTCCCGCGCTCTGGTTTTTCGCCACCGTGGCGGGAGACCAGCATAGCGACCAACGCTTGGACTCCATCGCGCGTCTCTGCGCAGACCATCCCGAATCGGCCACGTTCACGGATGGGAGAATTGAATACTATGACGCGCTGCTTGCCGCCGCCGATTTGATTTTGATGCCGTCCATCACCGAACCTCACGGCGGTTGTTTTCAAGCTGCGGTTGTTCCGATCGTTTCGGCACGCGATGGATTGGCCGCGCAAGTTCCCGCCCATCAAGCAACCGGCCTTGCCGCTGAATTGAATCGCCGCTGGCATGGCAACCGGCCTGCCGCCGGTTGGTGTGTCCGGGAGGAATTGCCGATGAACGGGGAGCTTCTCCAAACACCGAACACGTTGCTCGCCCACGTCGTCGGCGCGGGCATTATGACGCCTACCGCGAGTTGTCGCGCCAGATGCCCGAGGCGACGAGGTGGCGGTCATCAGGGGCTACGGAGCCGATGACATTCAATCCGATGGGGAATTCCAAGTCGCCCGGATTGAAATAGACCAGATGATCCGCCCGCTTCGGCGGGATGTGATTTAATAGTTCCTCGGCCAAGTCGCCGTGCGGGTCAATGACCCCGACGCCATGCCCCAGTGCGATGTGCTGCAAAATCAGATTCCGCAATAAGGTGGTTTTTCCAGTGCCGGTTTTACCGATGATGTAGAGGTGTTGTCGTTCGTCCACGGCGGCAATGCCAAAGGGCTGGGGATCTCCCCAGCCTGATTGCTCGCCAATGATAATGTCGGGGTTTGATTGATTCATGATGCCAAAACCAGCCGCCACTCCTGGCACGTCCCGGTTGTGGTGGACGTAGTAACGTCGGCAGCGGTGCTTGGGGCACGCCGACGAGATAATGGCGGCTGGTTTTGACGCCCGAACCGACCGCAAGCGTAGCATGCCGCAAGTAAATCGGACGCGCCGTGGGCGCGGCTGAATTAAAAAAGCGCCCAGTCGGGCGACGCTTTCTCGCTGCTCGTGCAAAACGTAGTGTCTTGACCGGTCTGGTCGTGACACCCGTTGCACCCGTTTTTCCTTACTCCACGCTTCGGCGTGAACCGGTCGCGTGAGCGAAATCGTGGTTGGGTGATAACCCTGATTCTAAAACCCGTCCCCCAACGTGTCGGCGATACTGGCCGACTTAACGCTTTTTGGTAAAGGACATCGGCTATGCCGTCATGGAAGGGCCGGACAATTTACTAGCCTGTGGCAACAAAGTGATTCTGCGGGATAAAAATACCGGCGCGCTGGCGTGGCTAGAGAAATTTATCCAGTTCTATCAGCCAGCGGTGCTGGTGCTGCCGGATGTGCAGGCGAAGGACACACGTCGGGCGACACGTATTAAAACGCTGCATAAGCAGATGGTCGCGTGGGCGGTCACCGCAAAGGACGAATGGAAAACCCTGATTTATGTCGCCTACTACATCGGCGCGCGGCTTGGCGATTGTTGCCGCACGGCATGGGCGGACGTGGATTTGAGCGAAGGCACGCTCGCCTACACGCAATCCAAGACGGGGGAAAAAGTCACCGTGCCGCTTCACACTGATTTGCTCGCGCACTTGGAAAAGCTCGCTGGCACGGACAAGCCGGAAGTTTTCATCATGCCGCGCATGGCGCATTTGCAATCCGGCGGACGGCACGGACTTTCCGAACAATTCAAAAGCATCATGCGGAAAGCGGGGATTGATTCGGGCAAGGTGCAGGGCGGCGGCGTGCGGAAACTTTCGCGCCGCACGTTTCATGCGTTGCGCCACTCATTCACAAGCGCGCTGGCGAACAAGGGCGTCACGCGCGAATTGCGGATGAAACTCACCGGCCACAAGACGGAAGCCGAGCATCAAAAATACACGCATCACGAACTCGCAACACTCCGCGACGCCGTGGAAAAAATTCCGTCGCTTCACTGATACCGCTCGCGGGGGAAATTTCAGTTCGCCGCGCTCAATAAATACGAACGCGCAACCGGCGGCGGTTATTTCTTGGCGAATGTCACACGCCGCGCGCGTTCCGCCGACGCTCATGCTGGCGGGGGCGGCTAACGCCGCCCCGACGCCAGCACCGGCACGCCATCACGGGTTGTCGAAAGTCCCGCTCGGCGTGCCTTTCGCTACATCGCGCGCGAATTCACGTCTTGCCACGCTCGAATGTCACCGTTGCAATCCACGCGGCCACGACGTTCAACGGTTTTGGCGCGCGATGTCGGCGGAAAAGCAAACTCGCCGCTGCGCGGCTCGGCGGGGGAAAATTGGTTTGTTGCACCCCCGGTTTTAACGATTGAAAAATTCACGCGGGGAAGCCGAGCGTGAGAGCCGCCAGCTTTCGCACCGTTGCGCGCCGGGGATTTGAATTGGCAAGCGCGGCTCGCACCGGCGCGAAACTGTCCGCACTCACTCCGCAAACGAATTGTGTCTGACACTTTGCCCAGCAGACTCCGCGCCGGACTGCTTGCGCGCCCGTTCACCCTCGCGCCGCAGTCCTGGCACTACGTTCTGCCGTCAAAGAGTCCGATCAATGGCTTCGCGCTGGCGCGACTGTGCCGGGGAAATGATTTCGCGCAGTTCAACTTTGGCTTGCGGACGGCTGGCATGAAGGATGCGAACCCGGTGGATTGCACAAGAGATGTTATCTGCAAAGCCGCCCCATTGCCGTATCCCGCTCCGCGTGAACCCTCGGCAATGAGTCCCCGCCGTCTCCCCGCGCGACAACGCGACCGACGGCCCGGTTCATTAAAGATAACATCGTCTTGTGCGTCCGCCGGCTGCTTCACTGTCACGCCGGCTGCTGATCCGCACC
>JBJOPC010000284.1:0-10910 GCA_046050965.1 Verrucomicrobiota bacterium
TGCTTGGTCTCGACGAGTTTACCATCGGCGGTGATGACGAGGTCGGCGGTGTTGCCGTCCTTGTCTTTCACGCTGGCTTCGTAGGTGTCCTGACCGCCGGTTTTCTCGCCTTCGTTGTCCACGGACTGACCTTCCTTGCCGCCGTTGGCGAGCACGGTGGCGCGGACGGCGTCGGGCAGGTCGGCCCATTTCGTGGCTTGGCCGGCGTGGCAATTCGCTGCGAGCGCGAGGCCGAGCAGCGTGACGGCGATGGTGGATTTTTTCATGTCAGTTCCTGGGTTGTCAGTTTGGTTTTGATTCAACGGCGTGGTAGTTCACCAAATCAAAATGAACCGTGTGTGAAACTAAAATGAAAAGTTTCTCACTTCTTCTCCGGCTTCGCTTCGGCCTTCACGTCCGCTTTTGCTTCCGGCGCGAACACGAGAATCTTGAAACTGTCCGCCTGCATCTTGCCGCGACGCTGACCGGCGGCGGGTTCGTCGAACTTCGCGGCGGCGAAATAAATTTTGTGCGTGGCCGGGTCAATCGTCATCGTGCGCGAACCTTTTTGCGTCTTGAGCGTTTGCACGACGGTGAGTTTGTCGCCGTCTTCGTGCGCGATGGTCGTCGTGCCGTCGCCGCAGGAGGCGAACGCGAGCTTGGTGGTCGGGTCAAAGGCATTTGCATCCACGCCGTCACCGATGGGAACGGTGGCGAGAACTTTGCCGCTGGTGCTGTCCACCATGACCATCATTTTGTTGCCGCAGCCGAGGAACAGGCGGTGATTTTTCTCGTCGAACGCGAGGCCGCTCGCTTCTTCGCCGGGCGCAATCGGCCAGCGGTTCGTGACGGTGTGCGTCTTGGTGTCAATCGCGACAAGCTCGCTTTTGTCTTCGAGGTTGACGAAGACGCGCTCGGCTTTGGTGTCCACTGCGCCGAACTCCACTTTGCCGTCGAGCTGCACGGTGGCGATGACTTTGCCGGCCTTCGCATCAATCACCGTGGCCGAGCCGCCAGTGTGGTTGAACATATAAATTTCCTGGCGCGCCGGGTCGTAAAGCATCGCATCGGGATTTTTGCCGGTATCCACTTTGGAAATCGTCTGGAGCGTCTTGAGGTCCACGATGGCGCACTTGTCCTCGCGCCCGCAGCTCACGAAGCCGCGACCCAAATCCGGCGCGGGCGCGAGTCCATGGACGCCCGGCGTGTTGGTGATTTCGCCGACGACGGAATCTTTTTCCAAATCAACGACCATGACTTTCGTTGCGTGGCTGACGTAAAGCCGGTGCGCGGCGGAATCCACCGAGAGATAATCCCAGCCACCATCGCCGCCGACGGGGATTTCTTTAACGAGTTTATATTCGCTGTCGGCGCGGGCGACAACCAGCGCGGCGAGGGTGAGCAGGAGTGTGAGGTTTTTTTTCATGGTTTTGTTTTTTGTCCGCAGATTTCGCGGATTAACGCAGATGGAATTTTAATCTGCGGAATCGGCGAAATCTGTGGGCGGCTTTTGCAAAGCCAACGCCGGGCGCGAAAGCACCCGGCGTTGGGTGAGATTCAGTGGGCGTCAGTCTTTTTTGTCTTCCTTGTCCTTGTGCTCGCCCTTTTGTTCCTTGTCGTCGTCTTTGTCTTTACCGTGCTTGTCTTTCTTTTCTTTCGCTTCTTTTTCGTCGGCTTCTTTTTCCTTGGCTTGGTCGGCGGGGGATTCCTTGACCACGCTCAAGACTTCGCCGGAATTGGCGTCCACGTTCACTTCGGTGATGTCTTTGGAGTCAGGGGTGGTGATGTCGAATGACCAGATGACTTTGCCGTCTTCCTTTTCGAGTTCGCCGTCCTTGACCGTGCCGCCGGGGACTTTGGCGAGCGCGGAGGCTTGCGCGGTTTCCTTGGAGACCTTGGCTTCGAGTTTGGGCTCGTCTTTGTCTTCCTTGTCCTTGGCTAGAACGGACGAGGTGAACGCCCCGGCGAGCAACGTCGCCGCGAGCAGGGAGGTGATGAACTTGGTGGATTTCATTTTACAGTTTTGGTTTCAAGGCTGGCGTGATTGCCAGCGCGTGAAGTGGAGCAAGCCAACCTTAACCCTGCGCGAAAACAAAATGAATTCTTTGTCATTCGCGGAGCCACGATTTTGTCCGCTCACGTTCCTGGCAGCGGTTCGACGAGGAACGCGCCGGTCTGGTTCGTGCCTTTAAAGTAGCCGCGGGCGATGTTGTCATCCAGCAGCACCGCGCCTTTGTAGGGCGTGAGCGCGGCGGGGTTGGCGGGATTACGGAACATACCGCTGAATGCGCCGCTCGCGGTGGTGACGCGCAAGGTGATGTTGTAATTCGTCGAGGCCGACGCGATCAAATTGTTCGCGCTCCAAGTGAATTGGTTGCCGATGAGACCGTCGAGATTGCCGCCAGTGAAATCAATCACGCCGACGTTGATGGAGAGCACGCTCGTGCCGACGCTGGGCGCGGTGTAAGGCGAGCCAAGCAGCGCGGTGCTGTTCGTGAAGCCCGCCGGATAAAGCACATCGCTCGCGACGGGATTTTTTATCCAAGTGAAGTTCGTGCAGGTGAGGTCGCGCGCCGGTCGTGGGCTGAAATAAAGCCAGCCGATGGCTGCACCTTTGAACTGTTTCGCGGTCATGGCTTGGTTGAGCGCGTTGGTGTAGGTGAAGTTGGCGCTGTAGGCCGGGAGGTAGAACGGGAATGCGCCGTCGCGCCCAAGCCACGCAGTATTGAGCGCGATGGCCGTGCCGTCACCGAGCGCGCCCAACACGGCGACCAAACCGCTGTTGGCAACTTTCACGGTGGCGTAACCGTCGCCACCGGGACCGTCGGCGGCGTTGGCGAAACCGGGAATGACGAGCGTGTAATTGCCGGAGAAATTGGTGGCGGGATTCGCGAGCGCGCTGAACACGAGCCGGTCAGCCACGAGGTCGGAGAGCGCGCCGGTCGCGTTGTTACTCACGCTGCCGGTCAGCAAATCATCGGGCGTGGCGAGGTTCACATGGGCGCGGAGTGTGAGCGTGGGTTTGCCGTTGCGCGGGACGGTCACCGAGGTGTCGCCGTTCACGTCGAACGCGCCGGTGAACGTGAGTGATTCGCCGTCGAGCTTGAGCGCGCCGGAGAATTTCGCGGGCGCTTTGGTCTGCGCCGTCACCGTGGCGGCGAGGAACCCGGCGGACTGGTGTGTGACGGTGGCTTCGCTGAACAGCCCATTGTATTTCCCGGCGACGGCGGGGAAATTATTCGTCGCGAACCGCGCAATGAGCGTGAGGTTGCTCTGCATCGTGAAGGTGCAGGTGTTGGACAGTGTGACGAGGTTGGTCACGCCGCTGGTGACCGCGAGCCAACGGTCGAAGATAAAATTCGCGGCGGGCGCGGCGACCATCGAGTAGCTACGGGTGACGACGAGATTGGAGCTGTTCAAATTCGGCGTGACCGTGCCGCTGCCGACGAGGAAGACGCTCAACGGCTGCGGCACGCTGAAGAAAAATTGGTTCGTCACGAACGCCGAGACGTTGCCGTTCAAATCCACGCTCTGCACCACGACGGTGTTGCTGCCAATCGGCGGGACGACGGTGAAACTCCAGCTCGTCGTGCCAGTCGCGATGTTCGTCACGTCGCCGCCGTTGAGACCCCAGCGCACACTGGCGATGCCGCCGTTGTCCGCCGCCGTGCCAGCGACGTTCGCGCTGTTGCCGATGAGCGTGGTTCCCGAAGTCACGGCGACGGTGGGCGGTGTGGTGTCGGAGCCGAGCGCAAAATCTATTTTGGAAACGGTGAAGAAAATATTGCCGACCGCTTCCACGCGCAGCCGCGCGGTGGTCAGCGTGAGGTTGGGCAAAACGACGAATGCCGCGCCGCTGTTCGTCACGCCGGACGCAAGCGTGAGGTTGAAAGTCTGGCCGCTGTTCGTCGAGAGCAGGATGTTCACGGCGGCGCAATTGATGCCCGCCGCCGTCGTGCCAGCCACGCTCCACGTCACGGTCGTGCCACCGGCGAACACCCCGCCAACATTGTGTGACGTGAGCGCGAACGGCCCGGCTGTGCCGACGACGCTGACGCTCGTGTCGGCGGTCGCCACGCCGCCGCCGCCCGCGCGGTTGTCGCGGACGGTCACGCGAAAATTCAGCGTGCGTGTGGTCGTTGGTAATTTTTCACCGACCGTGGTGACGTTGCTTAAAATGTCGGACAGTTGTGGGAACGTGCGCGCGGGATTCGTCGTCGGGTTGAACGAACGAAAAATGGGACTGCTGCCGTTGTCCGCCGCGACGATTGTCGCGGACGCGCCGAGGTCGCGCTCCTCCCAGCAATACGTCAGCATGTCGCCGTCCGCGTCGCTGCCGCTGGCGGTGAGCGTGAACGGCGTGTTTTTCGGAATCGTGTGACTCGCCGCACCCGCGCTCGCGGTCGGGACGTGATTGCCCGTGCTGGTGATGACCGCGCAACTGTTGCCGTCATTCGTCGCAGAGTAAGTAATTATCTCGTCGAAGCTGCCGGAATGAAAATACGGATCGCTGTGCGCCTGCAAATCGTCGGTGCTGCAAATGCCCGCGTAAGCCATAATCGTCGAACCGCTGCCGGGTTCGTAGGCGGTGCTGGCGTTGCGATTGCCGCCGCCGCAACTGCCGAGCGAACTGTTGAATGTGTGGTCGCCGCCAAACTGATGCCCCATTTCGTGCGCGACATAATCAATGTAGAACGCGTCGCCCGTCGGCGCGTCCAGCCCGGTTTCGCCCTGCGCCTTTTGCCCAGCCACGCACACCACTCCCAAGCCCGCCAGCCCGCCACCGGCCGTGCTGAACACATGGCCAATGTCGTAGTTCGCGCTGCCGATGACGCTGTCGAGCGTGGTTTGGTTTTGATCCAACAGCGCGCTCGAGTCCGCGTTGCTGTAAGGATCGGTGGCGGCGTTGGTGTAGACCAAAAGGTTATTGTTGCCCACCAGCACGAGGCGCACGGCGAGTTCGTTTTCGTAGACGCCCGTCACGCGATTCACCGCCGTGACGATGGCTGCCATGCCCGCCGTGACCGTGCCGCCTTGGAACGCCGTGTATTCCGCCGTGGCCGCGACGGCGAGGCGATAGGTGCGGAGATTGCCGCCGGAGCGCGCGAGTTTTGGCGAAGAAATTTTTTGCGCGCCAGAAATTTTCCCCGGCAACGTGCGGCAAAGAAATTCATTCGCGGGCTTTCGATAATCGCGTTTGAAATACGACGCATACACCGACGCATCGCGCAGATGCGGGTCAATGTAGACCGCGCCGTTCGGCGAAAGAATCTGCGCGTGAAAACCAGCGGGCGTCAAATCTAGCCGCGCCACCGCCGCCGGGTCGTCCACGCCCTGTGCCACGTAAGTTTTGATTTCGGGAAATTTCGCCGCGAGTTCCGGCGTCATCACCGGCGATTCTTCCACGCGGAAACGCTGGAACGTGCCGTCGGGCATCGGCAACGTGATTTCATTCACGCCCGCAGCGGCTTTGGCGGCGACGCCTGTTTGCGGTGACCGCGCCAGCGCCGCGCGCATCGCCGCGTGGTCGAGCGACACAGCGACGAATGTTTGTGGCGCGACCCAAGTTGCGACGGCGGGCTTGGCCGTGAGCCGCGCCAGCGCCGACGTTTTGAACCACAGCAAATCCGGCGACTGGTTTGGCGTGACGGCGGCGAACGCGTTTACCGCTGCGAGCGATAGGCACAACGAAAAAAAAGCGGGGGCGATAAATTTCATAAGGCGAGTTAGTTCGTGCGCATTAAACTTTCAAACCGCGCAAAGTCAAACCCGCATCCGCGTGGGCAGTGTTTAGCTATGGACTGCGGCGACACGATGCCGCTTTGTCACTGGGAGACATGTCTCCCAGTGACAAAGCGCGGTCATGCCCGCGCACTCCAAAGCCGCATGCTACTGCTCTGCCTTACGCCTTCGCCAAATCCGCTGCGCGCCAGAGATACCATGCCGCCGTGGTGCGATGCGGCGCCCACTTTTTGCCGAACGCCGCCAAAACTTTCGGTTTGGGCATTTCCCGTTTTTTGTAGGTGAGGCGGAAGCCGTTCCGAACACCGAAGTCGTCCACGGGCAACACGTCTTCGCGACCAAGCTGAAAAATCAGCAGCATCTCCACCGTCCACCGACCTACGCCGCGCGCCTCGGTCAGCCGCGTGATGATTTCCTCGTCGCTCAATTTCGTGATGACGCGCGAACTGGGAATCGTGCCGTCGAGTGTCTTCGCGCCGATGTCGCGGATGGCGGCAATCTTGGCGAACGAAAAACCACACGCGCGAATTTGCTCGTCGCTCACGCCCGCCAAATCTTCCGGTCGCGGAAATTTTCTACCGGGGAAAAGTTTTTTGAACCGCGTGAGAATCGTGTTCGCCGCCGTGCCGTTGAGTTGCTGGTGTGCGACGGCTTGCACGAGCGATTGAAACGGCGAACGCCACGGTTCCGGCGTGAGTTTGCACACGCCGACAAGCGCGATGAGCTTGGCCATCGCGGGGTCAACGGCGCGGAGATGTTTGAGCGCGGCGGAGTTCAAGTGAGTTTTTTCACTTCGCTTTCGATGATGGCGAGGCCTTCCGCTGCATCGGCGGGCGTGAGGTTGAGCGCGGGCAGGAGGCGCACGATGGAATTGCCGCTGGGAATGGTCAGCAGCCCGGCGTCGTGCAGGCGGTTGACGAATTGGATGGCCGAAACTTTTTCGCTCGCGGCGAACGCGGGGATATTTTCCGCCAGCTCAATGCCCAAAATAAAACCCATGCCGCGCGCCGACTTCACGACCGTTGGATAAGTTTTGGCGAGCCGCGTGATTTCGCCGTGCAGAAATTCGCCGAGCGTGCGGGCGTTGTCCGCGAGGTTTTCCCGCTCGATGACTTCGAGCACGCGCAGCGCGACCGCGCAGGCGAGTGGCGTGCCGCCGTAAGTCGTGCCGTGCGTGCCGGCGCCGAGCAAGTCCGCGAACGGCGCGCGCACCCAGAACGCGCCCATCGGAAAACCGCCACCGAGCGACTTCGCCATGGAAATTCCATCGGGGACAAACGGATACTGGTTTTCCAAAATTCTCTGGTAGCTCTGGAATTTTCCCGTGCGGAAATGTCCGCACTGCACGCTGTCCATAAGCAGCAAAATCTTCTGCTCGTCGCACAGCGCGCGTAGACCGAGCAGGTATTCCGGCGACGCGGGTGTGATGCCGCCTTCGCCTTGCACGCCTTCAATCATGATGGCGGCGGTGGCTGGCGAAATGGCCGCGCGCATGGCGGCGAGGTCGTTGAACGGCACATGGCGGAAGCCCGCGACCATTGGCTCAAAACCTTTTTTCACTTTGTCCTGTCCGGTGGCGGCGATGCCCGCGAGCGTGCGTCCGTGAAATGAATTCACGGTGGTGATGACCTCGAAGCGGCCTTCGTCGTGGCCGAATTTGCGCGCGAGTTTGAACAGGCCTTCGTTCGCTTCCGCGCCGCTGTTGCAGAAGAAAACCTTGCCGGGCGCGAGGCGTTTGACGAGTTCGGCGGCGAGGCGTCCCTGCGGCTCGGTGTAGTAAAGATTCGAGACGTGGATGAGTTTTTTCGACTGCTCGACGAGCGCGTCGGTGATGGCCGGGTGCGCGTGGCCGAGCGAGCAGACGGCGATGCCGCCGCCAAAATCGAGGTAGCGTTTGCCCGCCACGTCGAAGAGTTCGCTGCCGCGACCGTGGCTGAACGTGAGGTCAAAGCGGCCATAGCTCGGCACGACGTTCGTCTGGAAAAGTTGCTGGATGGCTGCCGCGTCGTTGCGGACGATGGCAGGCGGAGCGGGGACAATTTCTTTCATCGGCGGAAATTGTTAGCCGCAAAGGAATGCAAAGAACACAAAGAAGTTTTACAGAGCGCGGGTTGCACTTGCATCGGCAATCGCGCGCGTTAGCCTCACGCCGAACTGAACGCTACTCAATTATGACTCCCACCAATCTTGCCCGCCTCGTCGGCGTCGCCATTCTTATCTTTGTCATCGTCGTCATCTCGTCGGCTGGGACGTTTGTGGTTGAGCCGGGCAATCGCGGCATCGAAGTCACGCTCGGCAAAGTCTCGCCCGTATTCAAGCCGGAGGGTTTTGGTTGGAAGACGCCGTTCATCACGCACATCGTGCCCGTCACCATCCGCCAGCAGACCAAGGAACTCACGGCGGATTGTTATTCGTCCGACTTGCAACAGGTGAAGACGGAAATTCGTGTGCTTTACCGTGTGCCCGAAGCTTACGTGGTGAATATCTATCAGGCTTACGCGGGCGACCCGTTCGACAGCCTGGTCGCGCCGCGTGTGCAAGAAGCGTTGAAGGAAGTTACTGCCATGCAAAGCGCCGAACAAATCGTCAAGAAGCGCGAAGAGATTAAAACCAAGGCGCTCGCGTCCGCCCGGTTGAAGATTGGCGAGATGCTCGTCGTGGAAGACATCGTCATCCAGAACATTGACCTCTCGCACGAGTTGGAGACCGCCATCGAAGCCAAGATGGTGCAGGAACAGGAAGCCGCCAAAGCCAAGTTCACACAGCAGAAAGCCGAGATTGAAGCTACTACCGCCATCATCCGCGCCAAGGGCGAAGCCGAGTCCATCAAGATTCGCGGCGAAGCCCTCAAGCTCACGCCCGCGTTCATCGAGTTGCAGATTGTGGAAAAGTGGGACGGCAAATCCCCGCTTGTGGTTGGAGGCGAATCCAGTGGCGCGAACATTCTCCTGCCGATGGCCGACTTGGAAAAACGCCGCGCCTCGCAACCCGTCAAATGAACCCGCGTTACGCCTTCTTCTTCAAGCTCGCCGCCGCCATCTTATTTATTCTGGCGTTGGCGTTGTTGTTTGCGCCTGTGATGAAATTTGTGGAAATGGCTGCGCGCGAGTTGCGGTATTTCTGGTGGCTGGTCTTGCTTGTGGCACTCGCGGTCTGGCTTATCTGGGGTTTGGGCCGGAAACCAAAACAGTGAACTAGGCTGCTTCGCGCTTCTGGCGGCGGCGCACGATGGGTTTGGCTTCGCCCAGCACGGATGGCTTCGTAATTTTAATCGCTTCGATGTCGTCGCTGTCCGGCACGTCGAACATCACGTCGAGCATCAACTTCTCGATCAGCCCGCGCAACGCCCGCGCGCCCGTGCCTTTTTTGAGCGCCTGCTCGGCGAGTTCGCGCAATGCATCGCTCGTGAACTCCAGCTCCACGCCTTCCATCGCCATGAGTTTGGCGAACTGTTTGGTGAGCGCGTTCTTCGGCTGTGTGAGGATGGCAACCATCTGTTCCTCCGTGAGTCCCGCGAGTGTGGTGACGACGGGCAAGCGGCCGATGAACTCGGGAATGAAACCGTAGTTCAATAAATCTTCCGGCTCCACGTGCTGCAACACTTCGTCCCGCGCCGCCGTGGCGATTTTCTGCGATTGGTCAACCGCTGCGAAACCCATCGTCTGCCGACCGAGCCGACGTTGGATGACTTTTTCCAACCCGACGAACGCGCCGCCGCAGATGAACAAGATGTTCGACGTGTCCACGCGAATGTATTCCTGCTGCGGATGTTTGCGTCCGCCCTGCGGCGGCACGCTGCACACGGTGCTTTCCAAAATCTTCAGCAACGCCTGTTGCACACCTTCACCGCTCACGTCGCGCGTGATGGACGCGCTCTCGGCTTTGCGCGTGATTTTGTCAATCTCGTCAATGTAGATGATGCCGCGTTGCGCGCGCTTCACGTCGTATTCCGCGTGTTGCAGCAGGCGCAAAATAATATTCTCCACGTCCTCGCCGACGTAACCGGCTTCGGTCAACGTCGTGGCGTCGGCGATGGCGAACGGCACATCGAGAATTTTTGCGAGTGTGCGCGCGAGCAACGTTTTGCCGGAGCCAGTCGGGCCGACCATGAGAATGTTGCTCTTCTCAATTTCAACTTCGGCGTGGGTGGAATCCAACTCACCGTCAGTGTCGGGCTGGATGCGTTTGTAATGGTTGTGAACGGCGACAGCCAAAGTTTTCTTCGCGTGTTCCTGACCGATGCAGTGCAGGTCCAACTGGCGTTTGATCTCCGCCGGTTTCGGCACGGTGACTTTGGGCAGCGCGGTTTGCGTCTGCACTTGCAGTTCGCGGTCGAGGACGTTCTTGCAGAGGATGACGCAATTGTCGCAGATATAGACGCCCGGCCCGGAGATGAGCTTGCGAACTTCCGCGTGTGACTTGCCGCAGAAACTGCACATCGTGATGTTGTTCGGTTTAGCCATCGGGAATTTATAATTTCAAAACTACGCCACCACCGAACTCGTCGTCGGCAGGTTCGGCACGTCTTTGCGAGATTGCACGACGTGATCCACGAGGCCGTAAGTTTTCGCTTCTTCCGCACTCATGAAATTATCGCGGTCACAATCTTTCTCCACTTGCTCGATGGCTTGGCCGGTGTGCTTGGCCAAGATGCCGTTCAGGCGTTGCTTCAGCTTGAGCATGTATTTCACGCGGATTTCCACGTCGCTGGCCTGACCTTCCGCGCCGCCGAGGACTTGGTGAATCATGATGTTCGCGTTGGGCAACGCGTAACGCTTGCCCTTCGTGCCGCCGGAGAGCAGCACCGCGCCCATGCTCGCCGCTTGGCCGATGCAATAGGTGTTCACGTCGCACGTCATGAATTGCATGGTGTCGTAAATCGCGAGTCCCGCCGTGACGCTGCCACCGGGCGAGTTGATGTAGAGGCTGATGTCTTTCTTGGCGTCGCTCATCTGGAGAAACAAAAGCTGCGCGATAATAATGTTGGCGACCATGTCGTCCACCGGCGTGCCGAGGAACACAATGCGATCCACGAGCAACCGCGAGTAAATGTCGTAGCCGCGTTCGCCGCGACCGGTTTGTTCCACCACCATCGGGACCATGAAATTTTTTACGTCTTGCATGAGGCAAGCCTAGCGTGAACGGCGCGGGCAGGTAAAGGCGTGAAAAGATTTGGAGCGCGGCTGTGT
>JBJOPC010000285.1:0-7250 GCA_046050965.1 Verrucomicrobiota bacterium
GCCGCTGAACCAAACTGCCGCCGCCCGTGCGCTGCCGAATGCCGTTGCGAGCGAATCACTATCCGCCGCTGCTACGCCACGCCTGCGCCCGTCGTTCTGGGAAATGTTCAAGCTCGGCCTCGAACACATCCTCACGGGCTACGACCACTTGCTGTTTCTGTTCGCGCTGCTGCTTGGTTGTCGTCGGCTCAAGCCGATGCTGTGGGTCGTCACCGGTTTCACCGTGGCGCACTCAATCACGCTCGCGCTTGCAGCATTGAATCTCGCGAACCTTTCTCCGGGCATCGTGGAACCGCTCATCGCGGCGTCCATCGCTATCGTGGCCGTGGAAAATTTCCGGCGCGCGGGCGCGCACTGGTCGCGCTACGCGCTGACGTGCGGCTTCGGTTTGATTCACGGTTTCGGCTTTGCCAGCGCGCTGCGTGATACCGGTCTCGCGCACGGCGGCGCGGAACTCGCACGGGATTTGTTCGCGTTCAATCTCGGCGTAGAAACCGGCCAACTCGCCGTCGCGGCGGTCGTCGTGCCGATATTATTTTTACTGCGGCGGTGGAATTGGTTCGCGCGCTGCGGGACGAAATGGTTATCCGCCGTGGTGATTCTCGTTGCGGGCTACTGGTTTTTGCAGCGCGTTTTTCCGGCGTGGTTTTAGCACCGGTAAATGTTCCCGTAGCCGCAAACGTCAGTTCGCGCTAACAAAAATCGCCCCCGATATATTTTGCGCCGCCTGACGTCGGCGGCTACAGACTTTTTGAATCTGAGGCTCCGGCGTTTTTTTGCTCAAGGCCGCAGTTCCACCACATCGCCGGGTTGCATGGGGAAATCTTCGCCGTTGAGCAACTGCGCGGGGCTGACGGGAAACTGCGAGCCGTTGCGCGTGACGAAAATCTGGCTCGGCTCGCCTGCCGCGATGTATTCGGCGGCGAAAATTGTTTTGGCGAGCGTGAGGTCGGGCGTCCACGCCAGCGCGGAAACTTTCACGGGGCCGACGATGGCAACGGTGTTGCCGGGCGCGCGCTGCGGTTTCTGCGTCGCGAGTTGGTCGGACAACGCTTGCGCTTGACCTTGAAAATATGCGGCGCGCTGGTTCGCCCGCGCGGTGGATTTCGTCGTGCAGCTGACCGCGACGAGCGCGAGCGGCAAGAGAAGTGCGAGGAGGATTTTCATTTGGCGGAACCTTGTTTCACGTTCGCCATCCAAGCTTGCACGGTGGCGGTCATTTGTTCGGCGGCGTTGAGTCTGGCTTTGACGTGCTTGAGTTGCACCCACGGGAGCAGGCCGAGCAGGTCGGGCGTGACGAGCACTTGGCCGTCGCAGTCCGCACCGGAGCCGATGCCGATGGTGGGAATAGCGATGCGTTGGGAAATTTCCTTCGCCACGAGCGGCGTGACGAGTTCGAGCACGACGCCGAACGCGCCTGCCGCGTCGAGTAGTTGCGCGTCTTCGAGCAACGCCTGATGTTCGGCTTCGAGTTTGCCTTTGATGTGGTAGCCGCCTTCTTCGTGGACGCTCTGCGGCAACATTCCCAAATGACCGAGGAACGGGATGCCCGCCGCGATGATGGCTTTGATTTGCGGGAGAATTATTTTGCCGCCTTCCGCCTTCACCGCTTCCGCACCTGCGGCGACGAGACGTTTGGCGTTCTTGACCGCGTTTTCCACCGTGTCGTAACTGTGGCTGGGCAAATCGCACACGAGCAACGCGCGCGGTTTGGCGCGGGCGGCGGCGGCGACGTGGTGCTCCATGTCCGCCATCGTGACGAGCGTGGTATCGGGATAACCGAGCACGACCATGCCGAGCGAATCGCCGACGTGGATGAGCGGCACGCCCGCGTCGTCGAGCAGCTTGGTCATGGGAAAATCATACGCGGTGAGCGACGCGATTTTCTCGCCGCGCGCTTTCATGGCGCGGATGCTGGCGGCGGTGATTTTCATGCGAGGCTAAAACTTCCCAGCAATTCCTCCGGGCTGGTGGTGGCCGTGCCGACTTTACCGACGACGATGCCAGCGGCGTGGTTGGAAATAATCGCCGCCTCAATCGGCGATGCGCCCGCCGCGATGGCGAGCGTGAAGCTGGCGATGA
This sequence comes from Verrucomicrobiota bacterium, assembly GCA_046050965.1. Classification (GTDB taxonomy): domain Bacteria; phylum Verrucomicrobiota; class Verrucomicrobiia; order Limisphaerales; family JAFMIX01; genus JAFMIX01. The sequence goes on from JBJOPC010000285.1 coordinate 2,083, forward strand.
CCGTGTCGCCCGCGCCGGACACGTCGAACACTTCCTGCGCGACGGTCGGAATATGAAACGGTTTTTGCCCGCGCTGGCACAGCAACATTCCTTGTTCGCCGAGCGTGACGAGCAACACCGCTGGGCGCAACTCGTTCAACAACCGTTGCGCGGCGAGCATGAGATTTTTGTCGTCGAGCGGATTGGCGGCGCGCGTTTCGTCGGGAAGATTCGCCAGTTCAAAAGTCTCCTTGCGGTTCGGCGTGATGAGCGAAAGCCCGGCGAGGTTCAGATGATGCACCGGCTTCGGATCGAGACTCAACCACACGCCGCGCTCGCGGCAAAGCTGTTTGATTTCCGACAACAGTTTTTGCGAGACCACGCCCTTGCCGTAATCGCCCACGATAACGGCGTCGGCTTTGGTGATTTGTTTGGTGAACGTAGCGAGAATCTTTTTGGCGGACGCTGCGTCCAGTTCTTCGCGCGACTCGCGGTCCACGCGGACGACTTGTTGCTGATGCGCCACGATGCGCGTCTTCACGCTCGTGGGGCGTGCGCTGCTGGCGATGAGTCCGCCGCAGTTGACGCATTGGTTCACGAGCTGGTTCTTGAGTTGGTTCGCAGCTTCGTCTTGGCCGATGGCGGCGAAGAGATGAGCGGGAACACCGAGCGCAGTGAGGTTACGCGCCACGTTGCCCGCGCCGCCGGGCATGAAACTCTCGCGCACAAAATCCACGACCGGCACGGGCGCTTCCGGCGAGATGCGCGCGACACGTCCCCAGATGAAATGGTCGAGCATCACGTCGCCAACGACGAGCACGCGGGCTTGGCGCGCGGCGGTGAGGATTTCTTGCGCGCGTTGTGAAGATAAAATATTCGCGTTCATTTTTCTTTAGCCACAGATGAAACACACATTGAACACAGATGAAAACAAAGAATCGCGGTGGCAATTATCTGTGTTTCATTTGTGAAAATCTGTGGCTCAAAAAAGTTAATCCAGAAACGCCGTCAACGGACTCGTCGCGCTGGCGGTTTGGTGTTGGGCAGCCAAGCCGCATTCGTAAGCGGCGCGTCCGGCTTCCACGGCGGTCTTGAACGCTAGTGCCATGCGGTTCACGTCGCTCGCGATGGCGATGGCAGTGTTCACTAGCACGGCGTCCGCGCCGAGTTCCATCGCTTCGGCGGCGTGGCTGGGCGCACCGATGCCGGCGTCCACCACGACGGGGACGGTGGCTTGCTCGATGATGATGCGAATCTGGTCGCGTGTCTGGAGGCCGCGATTGGAGCCGATGGGCGAGCCGAGTGGCATGACGGTGGCGCAACCGATTTCTTGTAGTCGCTTGGCGAGCACCGGGTCGGCATTGATGTAAGGCAACACGATGAAACCTTCCTTCACGAGAATCTCGGCGGCTTTGAAAGTCTCAATCGGGTCGGGCAGCAAGTAGCGCGGGTCGGGATGGATTTCGAGCTTCACCCAGTTCGGCAAGCCGGCGGCGACGGCGAGACGCGCGAGGCGGACGGCTTCGTCGGCATTCATCGCGCCGCTGGTGTTGGGGAGCAGGAGATATTTTTTCGGGTCAATGAATTCGAGGATGTTGGCGAACGGATCTTTCTTGCCGGACAAATCCGCGCGGCGCAACGCGACGGTGACGATTTCCGTGCCGCTGGCGGCAAGCGCATCGCGCATGACTTCGGGCGCGGGAAACTTCCCCGTGCCGAGCAGGAGACGCGATTGGAACAGACGACCGGCGATTACGAGCGGTTGGTTCACTAAAGACATCGCTTAAAATTTAGCGGGCAGGGTAGGAAGTGTCGAGTGGCGGGTTGGGCGTGACCGTGTTCGGCTTTGTTTTACCACCGCCCGAAGGGTTTGCTTTCACCAACACCACGCCGTGCGCGGGGACGGTGGCGGAAAATTCCTTGTCGAACTTGCCCAAGTCCTGTTGCCGCCACAGGTCGCGGACGGTGCGCGGGCCGAAAAGTTTCAGGTCGTTCCAGTTCGCCACGACTTTCGCGGGCGTGTTGCCGAGATTGAACAAGCCCACTGCCTTGCTTCCGTCGTCGAGGTCTTTGGCGAAGACCCGCAGGTTGTCGTCGGCGGAGACGCACGTCGCCTGCTGGCCGAGCGAATCTTGATCCACAGCGAGGACTTCGTCGTTCGTTAGCAGCGAGAGCGTGAAGTCGTCGAGTTTTTCCAGATCGCAGCCGATGAGCAACGGCGCGGCGAGCAAGCACCACAGGCTGATGTGCGTGTATTGCTCGTCGGGCGTGAGGCGGCTCGGATGCGGCTTGCCCCAGCCGACGTGGCCGACGATGAGCATATCGGGATCATTCCAGTGTCCCGGTCCGGCGAACGGCGCGGCCTTGTCCTGCTTGAATCCGATTCCGCTCAAGCTGCGCCAGGTGTCGGTGATGTCGCCGGTGGTGCGCCAGCAAGTGCCGTTCACCGTCGAGCCCCATTTCCAAACGTCCGCCATGCCGTATTGGCAAAGGCTGAAAACGATGTCGCGCTTTTGCGCCGCGAGAAATTTTCCCATCACCGTGTAAGGCAACACGGCGTCCGCATCCGACGCCTTGTTGACACCGTTGGAGCGGATTTTCAAAAAGTTCGTCTCGCCCGCAGCGATGCCGCCGTAGCTGCACCAGTCGTATTTCAAATAATCAAAACCCCACGCCGCGTAAGCCGCCGCGTCCTGCGCCTCGTGCTGCCAACTGCCCGCGCAACCGCCGCACGTCCACGGGCCGGGCGAGGAATAAAGTCCCGCCTTCAAGCCGAGTGAGTGGATGTAGTCGGCGAGTTCCTTCATGTCGGGGAAGCGCGAGTTCGGTTGAATCTCGCCGCTCGCTTTGCGGAACTCGCCGCGCAACGTGGCGTCCTTGGAGTCGCGATGATTCTGCCAGAAGTCGTCCACGTTGATGTAGCTCCAGCCGTGATTGATGAGGCCGGCGCGCACGAAAGCGTCCGCCGCCGCCTTCACGCGCTCCGCCGACACCGCGCCGGCGAAACAGTTCCAACTGTTCCAACCCATCGGCGGCGTGAGCGCGATGGTGTCGCCGCACACAATGTGAAAACTTTTCTCCGCGATGCCGAGTTTGTTCTTCGCACGCAGCGTGACGTTGAACTCGCCTTTGGAATTGATGCTGCCGGTGATCTGGCCGTTGGTCGGATTGAGATAAAGAACGCCATCAAACAAGCCGACGACGAAAGCACTCTCCGGATTCGTCACAATCGCCAGTTTTCCGGAAAGGCAATCAACGTCAAATTTCATTGGACGTTCGCCCGTCGCCGGAATCGTGTAGAGAAACGGCGAGCCGGGGCGCACGCCAAAAACTTTCGCGCCGTTGATGCGCGGCGCGGCGGGCGCGGGCGGCGTGAGAATGTAGGGTGCGACATTCGTGGGCGCAGGCGCGGGCGGCGGCAAAATCTCGTGCGGCGGCGCGATGCCCACGAAGTCCTTCGCCATCTGCGGATACAAATCGGCGAGCGCGTTCACGTCGTAGCGCCCGCCGTGTTTTTCCGGTTCAACTTTGGCGACGACGCTGGTTGCAGCGACGGCGCTGCCGCCATTTGGCATTGCGCCGTTCGACATTTGCACCGGCTTGATTGTCCCGTCGTCGTTGTAAGCAATGGACTCCACGCAGACGCGCCGCTCGTGCGCGCTCGGCCCTTCGACGTGGTAGAAAAGATACGGCTGCCCTTTGAACTCCGTGATCGAGCCGTGGACGTTGTGCGAGCGGTTGTCCAGCAGCGCGCCCTTGTATTCCCACGGCCCAAGCGGACTCTTGGCGACACTGTAAGTCATCACGTTCGCCTGCCCGCCGACTGACCGCGTGGGATAGCTCGCGTAGTAAATTCCGTTCCGTTTGTGAACCCAGATGCCTTCGTAATACTCCGGCATTTCCAAAATCTGAATCGGCCCGTCGCGCGTGATCATGTCCGCCTTGAGCTTCACAACCGCGAGTTGACGCCCGCCGCCGAAATAGAGATACGCCTGTCCGCCATCATCAATGAAGACGCACGGATCAATCGTGTAGCGGACGCCCGCCTCATTGCTTTTCACCAGCGGTTTGCCGAGCGCGTCCTTGAACGGGCCGGTCGGCGAATCCGCCACCGCGACGCCGATCTGCCCGCCTGCCGGAAAGAAAAAAAAGTATTTCCCGTTGCGCTCGATGCAATCCGCCGCCCATGCTTCCTTCGTCGCCCAAGTGATGTCCTTCAAGCCGAAGATGACGCCGTGGTCGGTCCACGTCTTCATGTCGGCGGTGGAAAAAACGTGCCAGTCCACCATGCGCTGCCAGTTGGTCGCGCCCGCCGCGTCGTGCGAAGGATAAACAAAAAGCTTCCCGCCAAACACGCGAGCCGAAGGGTCGGCGTGAAAATCCGGCAAGATGGGATTCGACGAAATCTCGCGCGCTGGCGCGTTCGTCTCCTGGCTTTTGAAATTCGCCGCCTGCCCGCCGCCCGCGTTCGCGCCGTCGTGGTCGAAGATGGCCTCGCGATGCCGCGTGGCTTCCCAGATGAACGTGCCCCAGCCCTTCGCGCTCGGCGTGTTGAACATCAGCTCGTTGATGAACCGCTTGCGCCCGGAATATTCCACGACGAGCAAGCCGTGGTTCGGATAGCGCGTCGCGAGGTCGTCGAAGTTGCGCTGCCAGTCGCCTTCCTGCGCCTGCGCGTAGCACGACATCCCGATAAGATCGAAGTCCACGCCGCGCTGGATAAAATTGTCGAGCCACGGACGCATCTTCGCGTTGTCGCGCCCGAGGTGATGGTGCAAAACGATTTTGATCTTCGGGTCAACCTCGCGCACCGCGCGACAGCCTGCGCCCACGAGCGCGCCGAAATTCTCCGGCTTGCTGCGGCTGCCGTCGGGGAAAAGCAGGCCGTCGGAAATCTCGTTGCCCACCTGCACCATGTCGGGCTGCGTGCCGTTGTCGCGCAACGCGGTCACAACGTCGCGCGTGTAGTCGTGAACTTTGTTCGTGAGTTCGGCGAAGGAAAGTTCGCGCCACGCGCCGGGCTTGGCCTGCTTGCCGGGCGAAGTCCAGGTGTCGCCGTAATGGATGTCGAGCAGCAGCCCCATGCCGTGCGCCTTCGCGCGCTTCGCGAGCGCCTTGACGTGCGCGAGGTCGCAGAACGCCTCGGATTTTTTTGCCGCGTAACCGTTCGTCGCGCCGGGATTCACGAA
>JBJOPC010000286.1:0-3527 GCA_046050965.1 Verrucomicrobiota bacterium
CCTTTGTTGAAGCGAAACATAACGAGAACCATGGCCGTGAGAAGAAAAATTATCTGGAATTAAATGCGGGTAGATTCCGGACGCGGGCAAGGCGCAGCCCCCGCCAGAATCTTTTTGCAAACGCCCCCGCGCTGTCTAACTTCGCGCCATGACGCAACCGCTTGCCCTTGTCTTTTATGAACGCCTCCTGCCCGGTTCCCAACTGGTGAACCGCCTCCAAGACCTCGGCTACCGCGTCCAAACCGTCCCCGCCGCCGGACTCCTCGCGCCGACCGCTCTCGAATCCGGCGCGCTCCTCGTCTGCGCTGATTTGCAAGCCGCCAAGTGCGACGTGTGCGCGACTATTCTGCAACTCAAACAAAACGACACCACGCGCCATCTCCCCGTCATCGCTTTCGCCGACGAACAACACGCCGATCTCCAAGCCGCCGCCCGCCTCGTCGGGGCTATCGTCGTCAACGACGCCTTGCTCCTCGACCACCTCCCGCAACTCCTCGACCAAGCCCTGCAACTCGATTGAGGTGGTGCTGCCGCACGGGATTTATTTTCTGAACTGCTGCGTGAAGTTTTCGCCGACATGAATCGTTACCACCTTTACGAATGGCTCGCGCCCGACGCCGCCCACCGCGCCTACCTACGCCACGCCTACGATGCCACCCACCAGCTCGCGCAAACCCAACGTCACCCGCTGCCCAGCACGTCATCGCCGAAAATCCTCCTCTGCGGCGTAGGTCGCACCGCCACCGCCGTTTTTTTCTGCGACTACGTCCGCGCACTTTTCCCCACCGCCGAAATCACGCTCTTTGATCAACGCCCTAACGTGCTGGAAAAATCTCTGGAGAAAATCCGCCGCCACTCGCCCGCGCAAAAAATCCAACTCACCACCGGCGACGCCCTCGCGCTGCCCTTCGCCGCCGACACCTACGACTGGATTGAGACCGACCACTTTCTCCAATTTTTCTCCGCCGACCAATTGCCGCGCCTCTTCGCCGAATGGCAACGCGTCCTGCATCCCGACGGTTGCGTGACCACCCGCCATTTCACGCCGGACAAAAATCGCCCGTGCGACCGCGTTCCCACCCTCATCTGGCGAACCATCAGCCGCGTTCTCTCCGCGCCCTGCCACCTGCACTCTGCCGCTGAAATCCAAACCCTCCTCACGCAGAAAAACTTCACCATCCACACCGCGCCCTTTCCCGTCCGCCCGCGCCACCGCATCACCTCCCTCGTGGCGTTCAAGCATCCGTAGCGGCGGCTCGTGGGTTTCCGCCCGCCGCTTGGTTCGCTCACGCCAACGCTGCGGTCGTTCCAGCCACCGCTACCGCCGTCGCAGCGGTGGCGGCGATGATTCCAGCCAACGCTGCGGCCATTCCAGCGTCCGCTGCGACCATTCTAGCGCTTGCTGCAACGGTAGCAGCGCATGATTCTGGCGTTCCAGCAAGCGATTGGACGGCTAAAACATGGCGAAAAACAAACAAAACGGGGGGTTTCGGCAAAAACAGGCAACTTGGGCTTGGGCGGCGCTCTGCCGAGACGCCGCTATGCCTGCCCCGTGGGTTTCCCGCTGGACAGCGAACGGCTCAACGCGCAATTTCAATTCCGTGAACCGGGATGGGACTGCAAGGTTGCAGGTCAATACTAGGTTAGGCCACATTGAACGTTATGGACTATTCGCACGCGCTTCAAAGATTAAGCAATCACGCGAACGCTGCCGGTTCTACATTGCCGGAAGGCGAGAGTTTCTTGTTTGCTTTGTGGCAGGCAGAGAGACAGTCGCTCGCACCCGAGCTTCGGGGTTTGTTCGAGGACATTCTCTTGTGTTTTGAGGTCGTCAATCACGCGCTCAATACGCAGCACCCATCGGATACCATTGAAGGCAAGGCAGAGGAGTTGCCGCGTTCGCTCGTCGCGGATGTTTCATCAGTCTTGTCCGAGGGTTGGAGTTGGTATTGGCGTTGGGCATCCAGCGAGAAGTTTACAGCGACGTTTCGCACTGAGTTCGCTACCATGCTTGTCCAGATTGGCATCGCGTGGGACGCTGTTCTGGCTGGAGACATAGATGACATCCGAGAGGATACTCAAGCAGAGTTTTCAGCGAGGGGTTATGTGGCCTGATCTAGCAATAGACTGCAAGATTTCGCCGTTCACTCCGCTTTCCCAATCCTCCTCGCTCGCCACACTTAGAAAATCGCCGGATAGACCAGCAGTTCCATCAGCGTCGAGGTGATGACGCCGCAGTTTTAGAGCGCACACGCTTTAAGCAAAGCGGCTTTGACTTTCTTCAGATCTGCTTCTGGCACGACGCCTAGCCGTTTTTCAAACCGCACTGACGGCAGCGAGCCGATGGCTTGCACATTGGCGACGGATTCGGGATCGAGAAACCGCAAGTGGCCGAGCGGCACTTCCAATTCGCTGCCACGATTTTGCCGCGTAATCGGAATGTGGATGATGAGCGAGCGCGGGGCGTCAACGTTGTCGGCAATGAGGACGATGGCGGGGCGGGTTTTGCCGATCATGCCCATGTCCAGCAGCCAGACTTCGCCGTGACGCGGGTTCATTTGGCGTCCAGAATATCGAGGACTTCTTGTTCGACTTCGCGGGCAGGTAGCACATCGTCCCAAGTTTCCTGCGCGCGCTGGCGCTTGATGAACGCCAAATAATGGATGACCTCACGCACCACGGGTTCGGGCTGGTGCTTGATTTCTTCGATCAACATTTCCTGCGCGCTCATGGTGTAATTATCCACGGACTTCCGTGGGTTGCAAGTTGCGGTTTCCAATCTTCCGCGCCCGCCACACATAGAAAATCGCCGGATAGACCAGCAGTTCCATCAGCGTCGAGGTGATGACGCCGCCGTTTCAATCTCTGTAGGAGACGACGTGAGGGTTCTCTAACTGAAAACAAATTGTTTGAGTCTCGTCACCTCGACTCCGACAAAACACAGCCGCGCCCCGTGGGTTTCCGCTGGACAGCGAACGGCTCAACGCGCAATTTCAATTCCGTGAACCGGGCTATGGACGACACCAACTTTTGGCAGGAAGTTAGGCGACGCCGCAACCGATTCTATTTATGTTGGGTCGGTTGGCTGCCGGTCGCAGCTGTTTCATTTCTTCTCTACCAGTCGATCTTCGATCACGAACCACCTTCATCGATTCTTTTTGGATTGCTAGTCGCATGGGCGGTAATTTGGTATTGGACGGCACGAAAACTTTCAGAGCTGTTGTGTCCACGATGCCGGAAGCCAGCAATTGCCAACCCACTATTCTTCATGCGCGATGCCAAATGCAGGCACTGTGGTTTTAAGGCACGAACAACCAATACTTAATAGACAGCAAGCATTTCGTTGTTCAATTCGTCCTGCCAATCCTCCTCGCCCGCCACACGTAAAAAATCGCCGGATAGACCAGCAGTTCCATCAGCGTCGAGGTGATGACGCCGCCGATCATCGGCGTGGCGATGCGTTTCATCACGTCCGCGCCCGCGCCGTGACTCCACATGATGGGCAGCAGGCCCGCGATGATGACGGC
>JBJOPC010000287.1:0-4691 GCA_046050965.1 Verrucomicrobiota bacterium
GTTCCCCAAAACTTTGCGCCCCAAAACGCGCTGCGTTCGGGAGTGCAAAGGTTCAATCCCACCAGTTGCATTATCAGGCCGAAGATCCAAATGCCCAACTGCGCTGCCAAGGCAAACGCCAAGATGCTCATTGCAATCCTGTCCAAGTGTGGCGGGGTATGACGATGAGCCTCCACGATGCCCAAGTGCAACACGCCAATGTCCAGCGTCAGCATCACGGCCAGAAACAGCAGCCAACCAAACAGCAGGGTGACGGTGGATTCACGGCGCTCCGGCGCGAACCAGAACTCTGGTCGCGGGATGGGCAGCAACCACGAAAACCGCACCGCCACTTGCGCGCCAAACCTAGCCAACGCCACGAGCAGCAGCGGCGTTCCAGCCATCATCAAAAGCTCCGCGTTGCGGGACATCCATCCGACGGCATTCCCCTGCCAATCGAAAAGAACCGCGACGCGTTCAGGCAACATGAGGTTGGACACCAGCAGCCCGAGCAACAGCAGGATGTAAAACACGCCAAAAATCACCGCCGAAATCAGATGCAACTGCGGCTTGAATTTCACCGGCGGAATTGGGACTTCCGCTTTTTCGCTTTGAGCCTCCTCACCTCGGCTGCTACCCAGCGGCGTCGCGGCAATCGTCTCCACGCACGTTTTCACTTGGCTGACCTGCTGGTAGCGCAATTCAGGTTTCTTCTCCAACGCGCGCAAAACAATTTCATCGAGGCGCACGTCAATCTGAACTTTGGACGAAGGCGGCTGGAGTTGTTTGCCGGGCAATTCGCCGGTGAGCATCTGGTAAAACACCACGCCCAGCGCGTAAATGTCCGCGCGGTGATCCACCTCGCCCGGCGCGTGAATCTGCTCCGGAGACATATACTGCGGCGTGCCCATGACGCCACTGACATCGAGGCGTTCACTGGTAGGGCGGTGCTGCTGCGCCGCCTCCGCGCTTTGGCTGACCGGCAGGTCAGCCCTACCATCGTTGCTCACAATTTTCGCCAAGCCAAAATCCGCGACCTTCACGCGGCCACGGCGGTCGAGCAAAATATTCTCCGGCTTGATGTCGCGATGCACGATGCCTTGGTCGTGCGCGAATTGCAGTGCGTCGCAAATTTGCGGCACGATGGCGAGCGCCTCGCGCGCGGAGATGCGACTGCCCGCGAGCAATTGCCGCAGATTTACGCCATCCACGAATTCCATCAAAAAGAAATAAAGAGGCGCGGCGGTAGGGCGGTGCTGCTGCGCCGCCTCCACGCCGTGGCTGACCGGCAGATCAGCCCTACCAAACTCGTAAAGCGTGACGATGCCGGGATGGTTCAGCTTGGCGAGGGCTTTGGCTTCGCGGGCGAAGCGCTCGGCGAACGCGGCGTCGTGGCCGATGCCGGGCGGGAGAATTTTCAGCGCGACGAAGCGGTCGAGTTGTTTCTGCCGCGCTTTGTAGACCGCGCCCATGCCGCCTTTGCCGACGAGTTCGAGAATTTCCAACTGCGGAAACAGCGGCGCGAGTTCCGCCACGGTGGGCGGCACGAACGGCGGTTGCTTGGCGTCAGTGACGGTGTCCGCCGCGACGCCCATTTTAAGCAGACAGGCGGGGCAAAGACCCGCGAGCGCGCCGGTGGGGAGCGGCGTGGCGCAGTGCGGACAATGGTTGGCGGCGGGCATGGGCGGCGAAAGTTTTACTGTGTCCATGCCCACTACAGAAGCAAATCCGGGAAAATGTTACGGGAAATTTTTCATCCGCAGGCGAACGCAAATTCGCACAGGTGGACACGAGGCGAACTTTTCTCACGCAAAGACGCCAAGGCGCAAAGTTAAACAAAAACCGCCGCAGATTTTTTTCTGCGGCGGTTGGGAAAAGTTTTGCGCAAAAACTTACTTCGGCTTGGTGTCAATGGGCGGGATGACTTTGAGCGAGCCATCGGTGCTGACTTCAACGTTGAGGTCGTAGTTGCGCGGTTTGGCGGGCGCAGGTTTGAGGGTGCTCATCATGCGCTCGGAACCTTTGAGTTCGGAACTGGCGGGCAAACCTTCGGAGGCGCGATCGAGGCGACGTTGAACGTTGAGGTCGCGTTTGATTTTTTTGATCTGTTCGCGGAGGACGGTGATGTCGGTGAAGCGGCGTTCGAGTTCGGCTTTTTCGCGGAGCAAGACTTTGAGTTCTTTGGTGAGCGCGGCTTTGTCGCCTTCGGCGGCGATGAGTTTGCCGGAGAGGTCGGCGATGCGGGAGTTCAAATCACCGATGGTGGTGGTGAGCTTGCTGGCTTTTTGTTCCAACTCGACGTTGTGGCCTTCGAGCTTGGCAATGGTTTCGTCACGCGAGGCGATGGTCTCGTCGCGCTTGGCGATTTCGGCTTTGGAAGTGGCGATGGTGGTGTCGAGCTCGGTCTGGAGGTCGGCGAGTTTGTTGGAGAGGGTGTTGATTTCGACGTGGCGAACGACGAGGTCGGATTCGAGGTTGGTGTTCACCGTTTTTTGCTCGGTGAGTTCGGCGGTGGCTTTCACCCAGTTGTTGGAGTGGGTGATGATTTGGGTCTGTTGGTCGGCAATCGTGGCGGCGGCTTGCTTGCCGCGCACGACGAGGACGATGGCGAGAATGATGGCGAGCAGCGCAAGGCCGAGCGCGGTGAGTTTGAGGGAGCCGGTATTTTTCACGGGTTGACGATGGCGGGAAAAAGGGTTTTTGACAAGTGCGGTTTGCGAGCGCGGGTTAGCTCGTCCGTCCGCCCTTGAACTCAAATAGCGAGTTCACCGAGGTATTGTTGTGGATGCGGCTGATGGCTTCGCCGAGCAGGTTGGCGACGGAGAGCGTGGTGACTTTCACGCCGGGAATTTGTGGGCGCGCGACGGTGTCGGTGGTGATGAGTTCGTCAATCGCGGATTGCTTGAGCCGCGCGATGCCGAGGTCGCCCAGCACGGCGTGCGAGACACAGGCGAGGATTTGCTTCGCGCCCTTGGCTTTCAATAACGTCGCGGCGGACGTGAGCGTCCCGGCCGTCTCCGTCAAGTCGTCCACGAGCAAAATGTTTTTACCTTCGATGTCGCCGATGACGGCCATGCTCTCGACTTCGGTCGCGCTCTTGCGGCGTTTCGCCACGATGGCCAACTCCGCCTCGAGCGTCTGCGAATACGCGTGCGCCATCTTCAAGCCGCCCACATCCGGGCTGACGACGACGAGGTCTTTCAAATTTTTCTTCCGCAAATAATCGTAAATCACCGGCGCGGCGTAGAGATGATCCACGGGAATATCAAAGAACCCCTGAATCTGTTGCGCGTGCAAATCCATCGCGAGAATCCGGTTCGCGCCCGCCGACACGAGCAAGTTCGCCACGAGCTTGGCGGTAATCGGCACACGCGGCTGGTCTTTGCGATCTTGCCGCGCGTAGCCGTAGAACGGCAGCACGGCGGTGATGCGCATCGCACTCGCGCGGCGCATGGCGTCCATCATGATGAAGAGTTCCATCAAGTTGTGGTTCGTCGGCGGGCAAGTGGACTGCACGATGTAAATGTCCTCGCCGCGCACGTTCTCCTCGATTTTGACGAACGTCTCGCCGTCGGGGAACGACGTGACGGTAGCCAGCCCTAATTCCTTGCCGATGCTTTTGGCAATGGCTTCGGCGAGGGGACGGTTGGAAGTGCCGCTAAAAATTTTCATACGCTTGGAACCGACGAAAAATAAACCGCCGTTGATGACGGTCTGAAATGCGCGCGCAATCTAACAACGAAGTTTGCCGGTGCAAGTTGAAACTCGGCGCACGACGGAACTTCCGATTGAAACTTTCCCTCACCAATTTACTCTCCGCCCATGTCATCGCCCCGCGCCGCCTTATTCGCGCCGCTGAAACAAGTTTTCGGCTTCGATTCCTTCCGCCCGTTGCAGGAGGAAATCATCCGCGACACGCTCGCGGGCAAAGACGTGTTCGCCGTGCTGCCCACCGGCGGCGGCAAGTCACTCTGCTTCCAACTCCCCGCACTCGTGCGCCCCGGACTCACCGTCGTCGTCTCGCCGCTCATCGCGCTGATGAAAGACCAAGTGGACGCGCTGCAAGCGGCGGGCGTGGCGGCAACATTTCTTAACTCCTCGCTCGCAGCGGGCGCGTCTGCGCCGCGTTTGCGCGGACTACACAACGGCGAATTCAAACTGCTTTACGTCGCGCCGGAGCGGCTGATGATGTCCGGCTTTCTCGAAGACTTAAAAAAATGGAACGTGAACTTGTTCGCGATTGACGAGGCGCACTGCGTGAGCGAATGGGGTCACGACTTCCGCCCGGAATACCGCCAGCTCGCCACGGTGCGCGCGCAGTTTCCGAACGTGCCATTCATGGCGCTCACTGCGACTGCGACCGTGCGCGTGCGCGCGGATATCGTCAAGCAACTCGAATTACGCGACTGCGACTGCTTCGTCGCGAGTTTCAATCGCCCAAACCTGACCTATCGCGTCGCTGCCAAGTCCGGCGCTTACGACCAGATTGTTTCGTTCATCAAGTCGCGCAAAGGCGAGAACGGGATTATTTATTGTCACTCGCGCAAGTCCACCGAAGACCTCGCGCGCAAGTTGAGCGAAGACGGAATTAAATCCGAGCCGTATCACGCCGGACTCACGCCGACGGAGCGCAGCACGAATCAGGAAAAATTTCTGCGCGACGAAATCCGCGTCGTCTGCGCGACCATCGCGTTCGGCATGGGCATCAACAA
>JBJOPC010000288.1:0-3528 GCA_046050965.1 Verrucomicrobiota bacterium
GCCGCGCCCACACGGCGGTGAAAGTCGCGCAACATTATAGCGAGCCGGTTGTCCATGTGCTTGACGCGAGCCGCGCCGTGCCGGTGACGAGCAGTTTGTTGAGCAAAGACGGCAAAGCCGCATTCGTGAAATCGCTTCGCGAAGATTACGAAAAACTCCGCGCGCAGCACGCCGGCTCGACGGCAAAACTTCTTTCCCTCGAAGCCGCCCGCGCCAACGCGCCGAAGCTGAAGTATGACGACTTGGCAAAGCCGGAGTTCACCGGCGTGCGGACGCTCACTTCCGAACAATCGGCAATCGGCAATCGGCAATCGGCAATTTCCATTTCTGACCTCGTGCCGTTCATTGACTGGACGCCGTTCTTCCACACTTGGGAACTGCGTGGTGTTTATCCGAAAATTCTCCAACACGAGAAGCACGGCGAGGAAGCCACCAAACTTTTTGCTGACGCGCAGAAGATGCTCGCGGATTTTGTCGCCAACAAATCGCTGAAACTGCGCGCCGTTTATGGCTTGTTCCCCGCGAACTCTGTGGGCGATGACGTGGAAATTTACACCGATGAATCGCGCGCGAAAATTCTGACGAAATTCCATTTTCTGCGCCAGCAGATTGAAAAAGGTGACGGCACGCCGAATTATTGCCTCGCGGATTTTGTCGCGCCCCGGGAATCTCAAGTTTCAAATTTGAAATCTCAAATCCTCGCCGACCACATCGGTGCGTTTGCCGTCACCAGCGGGCATGGCTTGAAGGAAATCGTCGAGCAGTTCAAAGCCGAGCATGACGACTACAACGCCATCATGGCCGAAGCCATCGCGGATCGTCTGGCCGAGGCGTTCGCGGAATTTTTGCACAGGCGCGTCCGCGACGAATGGGGTTTTGGCAGATTGGAAAAACTGACGACGTCCGATTTGATCGAAGAAAAATATCGCGGCATCCGTCCCGCCGCCGGTTATCCCGCGTCACCCGATCACACGGAAAAAGAAATCTTGTGGGACTTGCTCGACGCGGAAAAGCACAGTGGCATCAAGCTCACCGAGAGTTTTGCCATGTGGCCCGGCAGCAGCGTGAGCGGGCTTTATTTCGCGCATCCCGAATCAAAATATTTCGCTGTCGGCAAGTTGGGCAAAGATCAGGTTGCCGATCACGCCCAGCGCAAAGCCAAGTCGCTCGCCGAGATGGAACGCTGGCTCGGTCCGTGGCTGAATTACAACGCGTGAGCGGCGCAGGTGCGCGGCGATGCTAGCCAATCTTTCCACTTGTCGGGCGAACAAAAGCCGACAAACTCCGTCCATTCCTACGCCCGTGAGTTGTCAGCATGGGCGTGGGAATTATCGTCGGGTATGAACAACAACCGCATCGCTGAAAAATACTGGCTGGGTGTCCTGCTGCACTTCGTGGTGGACGCGCTGGCGTTCGGGTTGGCATTTGCCATCGGCGTGGAGTTGGTGTTGGGCTATAATGTGGCGCACAAACTGGAGCGGTATTCTTCGGCCATCGCGGTGGGTGCGTTCGCGTTGCCGTGCGTGATTTATGTGCTGGGGTTGTATTCGCAGCACAGCCATGGACAAAAAGTTTTCGTTCGCACCCTCCTGTTGTTGCTGGCGTTCGGGGTGGCGATGCTGCCGATGCTCGCGGTATTTTATTTGAACCGCTCGTCCATGATCGGGCGCGGCGTGTTGGCGTGGAGCTTTCCCATCGCCTTCTTCACTGTGCTGTTGCACCACCTTTACCTGTTGCATCAGTTTAGAAATTACCGCGAACGCGTCGCCCTTATTATCACCTCCGAAGAAGACGAGCGCGAATCGCTCCTCGTGGAAGACTTCGGCAAGCACCATTTGAAAATTGTCGGCATCATTCCCTACGCCGACTTCAAACCGAACGGCCATTTGCCTGTGCTCGGCCACATCGGCGAACTTCCCGCAATCGTCGCGCGCGAAAACATTGAGCGCGTCATCTGCACCAACAAAAGCATCGTGGATCCCACCATGTGCAGCCGCTTTTGCCAACTGCGCTACTCCGGCGTGACCGTCATGCCGCTCATCGCGCTCTTCGAGGAAATGGCGCAGTGCGTGCCGATAGATTTGGTTACACCCGAATGGTTGTTGAGTGCCAGCGGCGCGCCGCAGATGCTCTATCTCAAAAAAGTTAAACGTGCTTTCGACATCATCACCGCGTTGCTGGGCCTGTTGCTCGGTTGGCCGCTTCTGATCGCGGGCATGGCGTGGGTGAAATGGCAATCGCCCGAAGGCTCCGTCATTTTCCGCCAACGCCGCTGCGGGCGGTTTGGCAAAACGTTTGAAGTCCTCAAACTCCGCTCCATGCGCGTGAACGCCGAGTCGCCCGACACCGCCGTGTGGGCGCAAGCCAACGATCCCCGCGCCATTCGCGGCGGCAATTTCCTCCGCAAATATCGCATTGATGAATTGCCCCAACTTTGGAACGTGCTGCGCGGCGAAATGTCCTTCGTCGGTCCGCGCCCCGAACGCCCCGAATTCATCGCCGAACTCGCGCGGCAAATTCCGTATTACCAAGAACGCGTCCTCGTGCAACCCGGCATCACCGGCTGGGCGCAGGTCAACTATCCCTACGGCGCGTCCGTCGAAGACGCCCGCCACAAACTCGAATACGACCTCTACTACGCCAAAAACATGAGCGTGTTCCTCGACATTTTCATTCTGCTCGACACCGTGCGCATCATTTTGCTCGGCGGCTCCAAGAAGCGCGACCGCCTCGCCGCCCGCCGTCCTACCGGCGACACCACCCACTTCGTCGCCACCGCGCCCAAAGTCCGCCAACCCTGATTCGTTTCGCCGATGAACTGCCTCGTCACTGCCGGCCCCACCTACGAGCCGCTCGATTCCATCCGTCGCCTCACCAACTTTTCCACCGGCAAACTCGGCATTGAACTCGCCAATTTCCTCCACGCCCACGGTCACGAAGTCACCCTCCTCCTCGGCGAATCCGCCCCGCACGGCGGCGAAATCAAAACCGAAAACCTCCAACGCTTCAGCACCACCGCTGACTTGCTGGCGCGCTTCCAGAAAATTTCCGCCGACCCCGCCGCGCCCGTGGATGCCGTGCTGCACGCCGCCGCCGTGAGTGATTTTCAGTTCGGCAAAATCTGGACACGCGACGCGGCGGGCGAACTCGCCGAAATTTCTGCCGGGAAAATTTCCACCCGCCACGGCGCGCTGCTCGCCGAACTCACGCCCACGCCCAAGCTGCTCGGCGAATTGCGCGGCCTGTTTCCCGACGCCAAACTCATCGGCTGGAAATACGAAGTGGACGGCGACCACGCCGACGTGATTCAGAAGGCCGAAGATCAGTTCGCCGACTGCGACACCGACGCCTGCGTTGCCAACGGC
Organism: Verrucomicrobiota bacterium; assembly: GCA_046050965.1. Lineage (GTDB taxonomy): Bacteria > Verrucomicrobiota > Verrucomicrobiia > Limisphaerales > JAFMIX01 > JAFMIX01. The sequence goes on from JBJOPC010000288.1 coordinate 3,366, forward strand.
CCCGCCTACGGCAGCGGCTACGGCCTCGTGACCGGCATCGGCCACTGCACACATTTGAAAGACGCCCACGCGCTGTTCACCTCGTTGGAAAAATTCCTGCAACCCGGCTGAATCCCTTTCGTTGCCATGCGCCTCGAACCGCTCGCCAACCCGGACGCAGCAC
>JBJOPC010000289.1:0-7664 GCA_046050965.1 Verrucomicrobiota bacterium
AGCAGCCGTGTTTGGTCGAGTTGCCGACGGCGGGATGTGCGCGGGGCGCGAACGAAAAACCAAAACGCTTCGCTACTGTCTCCCTCTCCCAGCGGGAGAGGGATTAAGGGTGAGGGCGAGCGCGTGGCCATGCCTGACGTGACCGGATGGGTTTGGGTTTGCGAGCCGTTCTCCCTCTCCCCAGCCATCTCCCGCTGGGAGAGGGAGCCGGGCAGCGGCGTCTGTTCCCTTTCGTGTCTTGCGCGGTAAAAACTTTTGCCCGCGCTCGTGTTCCGTTATCTTTTTCGACGCTGGCCGTCCCGCCCGCGCATCAAGAATGAAACCCGACATCATCCGCTTCGCCGCCGAAGTCATCCGCAGCAGCACCAAACTCAATCCTGCCGACCAAGCGTTGCGCGGGGCGTTGAAATTCTCCGAAGCCCAGCTCTCTCGTGTGATGAAGCGGGATATTTCGTTCACGGTTTTTAATTACTACCGTTGGAAAGGTTGGCTCACGCAGAAGGCTTCCATTGAGTCCAAGATTGATTGGTCGCTGGAACTCGCGGCGCGTTACCGCACCAACCCGGTCACGCTCCCCGCTGGTATCATCCGCGCCAAAGCCGTGCCGGAATGGGTCTGGGACGAAATCCCCGTCAATGACCCGTGGCTCTGGACGCTTCAACGCGAACCCAAACTCTGGCTCCGCGCCCGCGTCGGCAAAGCGCGCGAATTGGTGAAGGCACTCGGCGAAGCGCGGGTGGCCAAAGAGGTGTTGATGGCTGAGGCCGTGGAATACTATGGGTTGCAAGATTTGTTCAAGAGTGAGAGTTACACGAGCGGGGCGTTTGAAGTGCAAGACATCGCCTCGCAAGCCGTCGGTTGGCTGTGCGCGCCCAGCGAGCGCGAGACGTGGTGGGACACTTGCGCGGGTGAAGGCGGCAAAACGCTGCACCTCGCCGACCTGTTGCAGGGCAAAGGCCAAGTTTTCGCCAGTGACCGCGCCGACTGGCGGCTTGCGCGTTTGAAGCAGCGCGCGGTCCGGGCGAACGTGCAGAATTACCAAGCGGCCGAGTGGGATGGCGGCGCGAAGTTGCCCTTCAACGGCCCGTTTGACGGCGTGCTGGTGGACGCCCCATGCAGCGGCATCGGCACTTGGCAGCGCAATCCGCACGCTCGTTGGACCATCGGTCTGAAAGATGTTCAGGAACTTGCGGCGATCCAAAAGAATCTGCTCACGAATGCCGCACCGTCCGTGAAACCCGGCGGCAAATTGATCTACGCCGTCTGCACGCTCACGCGTTCCGAAGGCGAAGACGTGGCGAAATTCTTCAACGAGACGCAACCGGGTTTTGAACCGTTGCTGTTGCCCACGCTCGCCACCGACGCGCAGTCCAAAGCGGTGGCTGTGTCAGCGGCGACGCGCACCATCTGGCCGCAAGAGTTCGGCGGTAACGGAATGTTCGTCGCGGCATGGCGGCGGAAGAAATAAAGCGGTGGGTAGGGCGTTGCTGCCGCAACGCCCGGCATCGCGGCAGCGATGAGCTACGCAGCCAGTTCTACGCGCAACTTGTCCCGCTGGGTCAGGTGCGCGAACAGCGCGCGCAGAAATAAAATCGAGCCGACCATTTGCATCCACTCGGAGACATTGGTCAGGAGCAGATACGGCACGTTGGTGTCGCCGTAGGTCTTCGCGTAGTGATGCGCGAGTTCTTCCACGATGGCCGCGCCGCCGACGTAAATGATGCCGCCGAGCGCGAAACCCAACCGCACGCGCGGCGGCAGTTTCCACCAGAAGCCGAGATACACGACGCAAAACCCGGCGGTGAAAATCAAATACGGAATCAGCCAGAACATTTTTGCGTTCGGCGCGGTGTCCACGTTCACGCCTTGGAACTGCGCGAGCATGAGCGCGACGGTCTTCTGGTGAACCTGCACTTCTTCGTCAATGGCCAGCGCGAGAAAAATCCAGCCGAGCGCCCACCAGCGTTTCACGAACGTGCCGCCGGGTAGTGATTGCGCGCGGGCGTTCAGGAAAATCGCGCCGCTGCACAGCGCGAGCAGCAGCGACTTGTAGGCGTGCGGCAAATTGTTTTTCTCGTCGAAGTCAAAGTTGTGCGTGAAGAACCAGTAGTCGTCGCTGTGACCGAACAAGCCCCAGAAACTCACGGCCAAACTCGCGGCGAGCAACCCGCAGGCGACGAGGAACAGGTAGCGCACCACGGTGGCGGGCGAGAAATCAAACGCGAGTTTCATGGGCGCAAGCTAGTGGCGTGGCGTATTGGAGTTCAAGCTCCGTGTTCGGAGTTCCGCCTTTAGACAGCTTGGCGTGCGACCGAGCCGCATGAATGCGGAACTCCGAACGCGAACCTGCAACTTGATAACCGCCGCGCGCGTGGGCAGAGTTGGCGCGGTGACCCGCTTATCAAAATTATTTTCCCCGCTCGCCCTCGCGCTGTTCGTCAGCGTGGCGGCGCGCGGCGCGCAGTCCGAGTATCTCGTGGACGTGTGGACGAGCGAGGGCGAGAACAGTTTGCCGAACAGTTCCGTGACGGCCATCGCGCAGACGCCGGACGGTTATTTGTGGGTCGGCACTTACAACGGGCTGGCGCGGTTTGACGGCGCGCGGTTCGTGACGTTCGATCCGCGCGATGTGCCGGAGCTGGCGAATCCCCGCGTGCGGCGGCTGTTCGTGGACGCGGGCGGCACGCTGTGGATTAACACCTTCGATGGCTCGCTCACGTCGTATCGCGACGGCAAGTTCGCGCTGGAATGGAAGGGCGACGGCTCGGCGGACGCGTGGATCACGGCGGTGGTGTTGCAGACGAACCGCTCGGTGTTTTTGCTGCACACGGGCTGGTTCATCGAGCGGGTGCGGGAAAAATCCGGCGCGTGGGCGCAGTGGAAATTGTTGCAGCCGCCCGGCGCGAGTTCCGGCGAATTCTGCGTGGCGGACGGCGCGGGCAAGCTGTGGCTGCGCGGGCGTGACCAGAAATTTTGGCTCTTTGCCGACGGCAATTTTGAACTGCTGACCAACTCTGGGTTGCACGGACAGAACCTGCATTCGCTGGTGGCGGACGCGGGCGGGCGTGTGTGGGCTGGCACGGAGCAAGAGGTCGCCGTGTGGGCTGGCGCGACGTTTGTGAACATGACGCCGACGAACGGCGAGGCAGTTTTAGACGCCAATTTTCTGTCGCCCACGGCGGACGGCGGGATGTGGATTTTCGCGAACGACAAAGTCCGCAAGGCGCGCGGGCGGCAGTGGGTGTATGAGGCGACGGCGTTCCAAGGCATTTTCAGCGGCCGCACGGATCGGCTGGGTGTCCATGAAGATCGCGCGGGCGGGACGTGGATTTCGCATTACGGCAAAGGGCTGTTTCACGTGCGCGCGGACGGCCTGACGCGGCAGTTGGCGGGCGCAGAAAGTTTTCCCGGCGAGCGCGTGGATTGTCTGCACGAGGATCACGAGGGAAATATTTGGGCGGGGGTGGATCGCGGCGGCCTGGTGCGGGTGCGGGAGAAAAAGTTTCATGTGCTGTCGCCGGGTTTCGGCAAGGCGACGGTGACGGTGGCGGAAGATAGCGGCGGCGATATTTGGGTGGGGACTTACGGCGACGGACTGTTTCAGTGGCGCAACGACGGCACGAACGACGCGGCGGCGGGCATGGGCGGCAAAGGCGTGGTGTTCAGCGTCTGCCCAGATCAGAACGGGCGCGTGTGGTTGAGTCAGGGCGACGAAGATTTGTGGGTGCGCGAGGACGGGAAATTTCATGCGGCGATTCCGGCGGTGCATGGCGTGAAGGCGTTGCTCGCGGCGGGGGACGGGCGTTTGTGGGTCGGCACGAAGAGCGGGTTGATTGCGTTGACGGACGGGAAAATGAAATGGTTCCAGACTGCCGACGGCATTCCGCGGACGGCGACGATTCGTTCCCTGGCTGAAGATGCGCACGGCAACATTTGGGCGGGCGGCGAAGACGGCACGATTTACCGTATCGAAGGCACGACGAACGTGACGTGGCTGCACGCGAACGACGCGCTGGGGTCGCAGCCGGTCTGGTCGCTGCTCGCGGCGGACGATGGCAGCGTGTGGGCGGGGACGTTTCGCGGCGGGTTAGTGCGGTGGGTGGGTGATGATTTCACGCGGTTGACGACGGCGGAAGGTTTGCCGGACGATGTGGTTTGCCAAGTCATGCAAGATGACGCGGGCGATTTGTGGGTCGGTTCGCACAAGGGGATTTATCGCGTGGCGAAAACGGAGTTGGAAAAATTTCTCACGCACAAATCGCCGACGGTGAATTGCACGGTCTTCGGACGCTTCGATGGTTTGCCGTCGGTGGAATGTTCGGGTAGTTACCAACCGGCGTGCTGGCGCGCGAGCGACGGGCGTTTATTTTTCACCACGCGCAAAGGCGTCGTGGCGGTGCTGCCGGAATCGCTCGCGGCGAATCGCCTGCCGCCGCCGGTCATCATCGAGGACGTAGCGGTCGAGGGCGAACTGCGCGCGCTGGTGGCGCGCGGCAATTCTGCCACGCTCGTCGTGCCGCCGGGCAAACGCCAAGTCGAAGTGCGCTACACGGGCTTGAGTTTCGTGTCGCCGGATCGCGTGCGGTTCCGCTACCAACTCGTCGGTCTCGACAAAGGTTGGGTGGACACCACCCGCCGCGCGGTGCAATACAATCCGCTGCGCCCCGGCCATTACACCTTCCGCGTGCTCGCCTGCAATAACGAGGGCGTGTGGAGCGCGCAACCTGCGACGCTGGAGTTGGAAGTGCGGCCGTATTTCTACGAGACGCGTTCGTTCGCGGTGCTGGTCGTGGCGATTGTTTTGGCGGTGGTTGTTTTCATCGTGCGGCAAATCGCCGTGCGGCGGTTGGAGCGCAAATTAGAATTCGTCGAACGCCAGCGCGCGGTGGAACGCGACCGCGCGCGCATCGCCCGCGACATCCATGACGACCTCGGCGCCGGGCTTACGCACATCAGTTTGCTCTCCGAAGTCGCGCGCCAAACGCCGCCCGCCGAAGTTGGCGAACCGCTCGGCCAGATTTCTGACATGGCGCGCGAACTCACGCGCGCGATGGACGAAATCGTCTGGGCCGTGGACCCGCAGAATGACACGCTCGACAGCCTCGTCAGTTACCTCTGCAAATTCGCGCAGGAATATTTGACCGTCGCCAAGGTGCGTTGTCGGCTGGATTTGCCGGACGAATTGCCGCCGTGGCCGCTGCGCGCCGAAGTGCGGCACAACCTGTTTCTCGCATTCAAAGAATCGCTGAACAACATCGCCAAGCACGCGAACGCCACGGAAGTTTGGCTGCGGCTGAAAATTTCCAACGACACCTTCACGCTCGCCGTTGAGGACAACGGGCGCGGTCTCGGCGAATCAAAAAACAAACAGACCGGGCGCATCTCATCCGGGCGCGGGCTGGTCAATCTGAACACGCGGCTCGCGCCGCACGGCGGCAGTTGCGCCATCACGAGCGCGCCGGGGCAGGGGACGACCGTGACCTTCACCATCGTGCGGACGCACTCGACGGCGGCGCGGTGACGGCGGGCTGGTTTGGTATTGCCGCTACGTTTTCCCGCTGGACTATTTTTGAACGGACGACAACTTACGGTGTCCCCATTTCCGACCCATCACGTTTATGAAAATACATTCCTTGCTCGCGCTTTTGCTTTCTCTGTTGGTCGGTGTCGGCGGCTTCTGGCTGGGGCGGCGGCAATCGCACTCCGCTACGAACGTGGCTACTGCGAGCGCGACCAGCGGCGGTTACCTCACCGGCAAAGGCGGCACGTTGCCCGCGCTCCCGGCAGCCACGCCCAAAACGTCCGTCGAAAACCCCGCCGACGCCAGCGACACGAAGCGGATGTCGCTCGACGAAATCAAAACCAAACTCGCCGCGATAAAAAATTTCAACTGGTATGATTCCAACCGCAAAGATTTTGAAAAGTTGTGGGAAGCGTTGAACCACTTGCCGGTTGCGGACATTCCCGGCTTGCTGGCGTTCATTGACACCAGCGTCACGAAGAACATCCAGAGTTACCTGCGGCAAGATTTGCTGCGCCGCTTGGCCGAGGCCGACCCGCAGGCCGCGCTGACTTACGCCAACAACCTTCCCAACAAACGCGAACGCGACGACGCCATCGCTTCCGTTATCGGCGGCTGGGCGCAGAAAGACGCGCAAGCCGCCGCTGCGTGGGTGAAACAACTGCCGCCCGGCCAATTAAACAACCGCGTCATGGGCGAAGTCATCAGCGCACTCGCCAGCACGAATCCACAAGCCGCATTTGATTTGATGAAGAGCAGCGGTATCACCTTCAGCCGCTACAACGGCTACGGCTTCGGCGTCATGCAAAATTTGTTCAACTCGTGGGCGCAGAAAAATCCCGCCGAAGCCGCCGCGAAAGCCGCCGAGTTGCCCGTCGGCGAAATGCAGAATGAAGCCTACCAAGCCATCGCCTCCGCGTGGGCGCAGAAGGACGCCTTCGGAGCGTTGCAGTGGGCGAAAGAGTTGCCCGTCGGCAACACGCGCAACAACGTCATCAGCTCCGCGCTCACGCAATGGGCGCAAGCCGACCCCAACGCCGCGTTCGGTTGGGCCTTGCAACTCGACAACATCAGCGAGAAACGTGGTGCCATCAGTTCTATTTTGACGCAGTGGGCGCAGACCGATTCCGCCGCCGCGCTTGCCGCCGCGCAGACGTTGCCCGACGAGAAATTGAAACAGCAGGCCATCGCCAGCGTCTGTTCCCAATGGGCGGAGACGGATCCCAAAGCCGCGTTGCAATTCGCGCAGGGCATGACGGCGGGCGACGCCAAGAGCGAAGCCTTCGGCAGCATCGTCAGCGCGTGGATGCAGCAAGATTCCAAAGCCGCGCTCGCCTACGTCGAGACGATGGGCGACACGCCCGAGCGCAAAAAAATCGTCAGCCAAATCGTCAACCAGCTTGCCTACCAAGACCCCAAGCAAGCTGCTGCGCTCACGAAATATTTGCCGCCCGGCGAACTCGGCAACGTCGCCTACCAAATCATGAACGGCTTTCAGCAGAACGGTTCCAGCAAAGACGCGCTCGAATGGATCGGCACGTTGCCCGAAGGCGACGCCAAGCAAAACGCCGTCCGCAACTATTCGTGGAACCTCGCGCGCACCGACCCCAAGACCGCTGCCGAGTTCGCCAGCACCATGCCCGCCGGTGAGAGTCGCGACCAACTCGTCCGCCAAATCGCCAGCTCGTGGGCCGAGACCGACATGACCGCCGCGCTCGCGTGGGCGCAGAAACTTCCCGCCAGCGAAGCCCGCACCGGCGCGCTCGGCCAACTCGGCGCGCAACTCGCGCAGACCGACCCCGCCGCCGCGCTCGCCTTGGCCGGGAAAATTTTCCCGGCGGGCAAAGATCAAAACCAATTTCTCACCAGCGTCGCCAGTTCGTGGGCGAACACCGATGCCGCCGCCGCGACCGCTTACCTCGACAAATTGACCGACCCTGAAATGCGCAACTCCTACATCAGCGGCATCATCAGCGGCCTCGGCAACAAATCCCCGCTCGACGCCGCACAGTTCGCTGCCAACCTCCCCGCCGGCGACGCCCAAAACAAAGCCGTGCAACAAGTCGTCAACCGCTGGAGCTACAGCGACCCCAACGCCGCCGCCGCGTGGGTGAACAAATTTCCCGCCGGTGATTTGCGCGAC
>JBJOPC010000290.1:0-9843 GCA_046050965.1 Verrucomicrobiota bacterium
GAACCCGGTTTCCGCACCAAGCTCGCCGTGTGGACGCGCGATGATAAGGTTGACCCGGTCGGCGCGTGTGTCGGCTTGCGTGGCCAGCGCGTGAAGAACATCGTCCGCGAACTCAACAACGAGAAGGTGGACATCATTCCGTGGACGAGCAACGTCCGCGAGTTCGTCACCGCCGCGCTCGCGCCCGCGCTCGTCAAGAGCATGGAGATTGATGAAGCCCGCAAGCGCATCAAAGTTTGGTGCAGCGAAGACCAACTCTCGCTCGCCATCGGTAAGCGCGGCCAGAACGCCCGCCTCACCGCCAAGCTCACCGGCTGGCAAGTGGACATTGACGCCGAGCAAGTCAGCACCAAAGGTTTTGATCAGAAGGTTGCCGCTGCGGTGGCGGAACTCGCGGCGATTCCCGGCATCACGCGCGAACAGGCGGACGCCCTCGTGCATGGCGGCATCATTGGTTTGGAAGCGCTCGCGCAGGCCGAGCCGTCGGATATTTCGGACATCGCGGGCATTGGCGAAAACGCCGCTGCGCTTCTCGAAGCTGCGCGCGCCGAAGCGAACAAACGCGCAACTGGCGTTTAGTTTATGGTCGCCGTGCAAAACATTTTGGCAGTCGCTCCCGGCCTATGAAAACCGGGCGCACAGTCTACGGTCGTTGGTTAACGGAATTGGAAACGAATCATTATGCCGCGTCGGATTTACGACATCTCGAAGAAGCTGGGCTTGGACAACAAGATCATTCTTGCCAAGGCCAAGCTGCTGAACATCACCACGGCTAAAGTCGCGTCCAGCTCCATTGACAACATCTCCGCCGACTTCCTCGAAGAGGAACTTCTCAAAGAACATCCCGAATGCGCCAAGCCCGGCGACAAACCGGTTGAGGAAAAACCCAAGCCCGCGCCGGTCGTAGAGCAGAAGATCGAAATCATCAGCGCGCCCGAACCGCCGCCCGCGCCCGAACCCGTCGCGGAACCCGTTTCCGAAATTGCGCCCGCTGCCGAAGCCGCCGCAGAAATTCCTGCTGCGCCGCCTGAACCTCCCGCACCCGTAGTCCCCGGCGTCGGCGCGCTCGTCGGGCGCGTCGTGCTGCCCACGCGCCCGTCCGCGCCAAAAGTTGGCGACAAAGTCGGCTCGGTTAAATTGCCGCCCGGTCGTCCGCAATTCGGTGGTGGTCGCGACCAAGGCCGTCCCGGTCGCCCCGGCGATCGCCGCGATGACCGTCGTCCTGCCGCGACGCCCGCCAAGCCCGTTGCGCCCAAAGTTTCCCTGCCGAGCGACGCCCAAGTCATCACGCTCAAACCGCCGGTCGCCATCCGCGATCTCGCCGAGAAGCTGAACCAAAAACCGTTCAAGCTCATCGCCGACCTCATGGGCATGGGGCAATTCCTCACCGTCAATCAGTCCATCGAGAAAGAGCACGCCACCAAACTCTGCGCGAAATACGGTTTCAAATTTGAAACTGAAAAACGCGGTGAGCAGGTCATCCACAAAGACGAAAAGCCGCTCGAACTCGACATCGAGGACGCGCCGGAGACGCTCAAACCGCGCCCGCCCGTGGTCACTATCATGGGTCACGTTGACCACGGCAAGACCACGCTGCTCGATGGCATCCGCAGCGCCAACGTCGTCGCGGGCGAAGCGGGCGGCATCACGCAGCACATCGGCGCTTACACCATTTCGTTCCCGCATCCCGAGCGCAAAAAAGACATTCAGCAACTCACTTTCCTCGACACGCCCGGCCACGAAGCCTTCAGTGCCATGCGCGCACGCGGCGCAAACGTCACCGACATCGTCATCCTCGTCGTCGCCGCGAACGACGGCGTGATGCCCCAAACCTTGGAAGCCCTCGCCCACGCAAAAGCCGCGAAAGTTCCCATCATCGTCGCCGTAAATAAAATTGACCACCCGAACGCCAACGCGATGAAGGTGCGCCAGCAGTTGCAGGAAAAAGGCCTCGTGCCGGACGATTGGGGCGGCGACACCATTTTCGTCGAGTGCTCCGGCCTCACCAAAGTCGGCGTGGACAAACTCATCGAAATGATTTTGCTGCAAGCCGACTTGCTCGAACTCAAGGCCAACCCGAACCGCAACGCCAAGGGCAACGTCATCGAATCCGGCCTCGAACCCGGCGGTCCCACCGCCACCGTGCTTGTCCGCAAAGGCACACTCAAACTCGGCGACATCATCATCTGTGACCAGCATTACGGCAAAGTCCGCGCGCTCATCAACGAAGAAGGCGAACGCCTCAAAGTAGCCGGGCCGTCCGTGGCCGTGAAAGTTCTCGGCTTGAACGGCGTGCCGGAAGCGGGTTTGGAATTTTCCATCGTCGAGGACGAAAAGGCCGCGCGCGATCTCGCCGAAGAACGCGAATTCTCCGCGCGCACCGCGAGCCAAGAAGCGCGCTCCAAAGTCACGCTCGAAAATCTTTTCGCCACGCTCGACGCCAACGCCGGCAAGATTCTCAAAATCGTCGTCAAAGCCGACACGCAAGGTTCCGTCGAAGCCATCGTGGAAGTCCTCAAGAAAATTCCCACCGACAAAGTCGCACTTGAAGTCATTCACGACGCCGTTGGCACGGTCACCGATTCCGACATCTCGCTCGCCGCCGCGTCCAAGGCCGTCGTGTTGGGTTTCCACACGCGCATTGACAGCGGCGCGTCCAACCGCGCCAAACGCGAGAACGTGCAGATCAAACTTTACTCGATTATCTACGAACTCATTGACGAGGTGAAAGCGTCCATGGCCGGTTTGCTCGACCCGATTCTCAAGGAGAACGTCGTGGGCGTGGCCGAAGTGCGGAAAATTTTCGAGCTGTCCAAAGGCGTGCCCGTCGCCGGTTGCGTCATCGCGAGTGGGCGCATCGCGCGCGGCAAAGTCCGCATTCGCCGCCGCAAGGAACTCGTCTACGAAGGCGTCACGCAGTCGCTGCGCCGGTTCCAAGACGAAGTCAACGAAGTGCGCGCCGGCATGGAATGCGGCATCCGCATCGAAGGCTTCAGCGATTTGGAAGTGGGCGACACCATCGAAAGTTTTTCCATCGAGAAAATCGCCGCGAAACTGTAAACGCGTCCCACGCCGCTTGGCTAGTTGGCGAGTGGCAAGGGGCGGCCAAAAAATATGTCCACCGTCCGCAACTCCCGCGTCTGCGAACTTTTGAAACGCCAACTCGGCGAGATCATCCGCCGTGAGTTTTCCGTCAGCGACGTCGGCCTCGTCACCGTCAACGACGTGGCCACCGGCGGCGATTTGCGGTCGGCCACCGTTTTCTTGAGCATCCTCGGCAACGCCGACCAGCAGAAGCGCGGCCTCACCAAGCTCGAAGCCAGCCGCCTGCGGATCCAAGACTTGATGGCCAAAAGCGTCGTTCTGAAATACACGCCCGTGCTGCGCTTCGTGATTGATGACTCCATCGTGCGCGGCAACAAAGTGCTGCAAATCCTCGACGACTTGGAAAAAACCAACCCGCTTCCGCCCGACCAACTCGTGACCAAACCGAAGCCCGATTCGGAGCCGTAATGAAATTTCATCTGCGAAAATCTGCGTCCCTCTGCGGATAAAAATCTTGAAATGAAATCCGTCCCGCAAATTATCCCGCGCATCCTCGACGCCATCCGCGCGGCCAAGACCATCTGCATCGTCGGCCACGTCCGCCCCGACGGCGATTGCATCGGCTCGCAACTCGGCCTCGCCCTGGCTTTGAAAGCCGAAGGCAAGAAGGTCACCGTCTGGAACGAAAATTCGATTCCCGCGAAATTAAAATTTCTCGATCGCGAAAACCTGTTCGAGAAACCCAAGCCCGGTCACCGCTTCGATCTCGTCATCGCCGTGGATTGTGCGAGTTATGAACGCCTCGGCGCGGTCGGCGCGTGCGTGTCCAAGCGCGACCAACTCATCAACATTGACCACCACGTCAGTAACACGCGTTACGGCGACCTCAATTGGATTTCCTCGCGCGAACCGTCGTCGGGCGAACTGATTTTCCGCCTGTTGAAAACCGCGCGCTGGCCGATTACCAAACCCATCGCGGATTTGTTGTTCACCGCGATTAGCACCGACACCGGCTCGTTCCAATACGCCACCACGCGCCCCGGCACGTTTCACGCCGGTGCGGAACTCGTCACACGCGGTGCGGACTTGGCAAAGATTTGCGACGAAGTTTACCAAAGCTACCCGCTCTCCCGCGCGCGTCTGCTCAAGCACGTTTACAGCAAATTCAAACTCACGCACCACGACCGCGTCGCCTACTTCTGGCTCAAGCAAGCCGACCTCGCCCGCACCGGCGCGGAGAGCAACGACACCGAGGGATTGATTGACCACATCCGCGCCATCGAACCCGTCGTCGTCGCCTGCGTCTTCGAGGAACTCGAACCTGAACTCACGCGCATCAGCCTCCGCTCCAAAACCGAAAAGGTGAACGTCAGCGAAATCTGTGCGCTCTTCGGCGGCGGCGGCCACCACGCGGCAGCGGGCGCGAGAATTCCCGGACGCCCGCTCACGACCCAACGCCGCGTCATCGCCGCCGTGAAAAAAGCCATCAATCGCGCGAGATAGGCTCATGAAAAAATCCCGGTCAACATTGCAGATTGTGCTGATCGTTTTGCTTTTCGTTTCAATGTTGTTTGCGTATCAAGAATACCTCCTTTGGCAGAATCAAACTTCAATTGAAACACTGATGCGGAACGATCAAAGATTTCACGACGTTCAAGTGGTAAGCAAAGGAATCAGTCTCATTTTAAGAGGCCAGGTGAAATCCAAAACAGATTTGCAGTCGCTTTATTTTGAAATCAATCAGATCAAACGAGTTCAGATTGGCTCTTCCGTCACTGTTACAAACTAAATGGCAGAATCTCCGGTGCGGCGCGCCAAAGCAAAACGGGCGGGCAAAATTTGCCCGCCCGTTTTGTTTTTAGATTGGCGCGTGGTTCAGTGTGCGAGTTCAAGCGCAATTTCTTTGTCGAGTTCTTGCGCGAGCACTTGGTCCGTGACGCCGGCCGTGGTGCGGGTTTGCACGGTCACTTCAGTCAGGCGCGGTTCGATGGCTTCGAGGCGAATCCACACGTTGCACTGGCGGGCTTTGCCTTCGAGGATGTTCACGGCGTTGGTCTGGTTGTGCAGCGAGCCGGCTGTGCCAATCGTGCCGTTGCGCATCAGCACAGTGGTGGCGGCAGCGGTGACTTTGTCGAGCGGGCGTTCGTAACGCGCGGCTACGCGGTCGCGGAGGAAGGGCCACGCGGCCTTTTTGTTGCCAGTGACGGTATTGATGCAGCCGACGGCGAGGACGACGAGGGCGGCGCAAGAAACGAGCGAAAGAAATTTATTTTTCATGGCGGTTATCCAATCAGAAACGCGGGTTGGGTCAAGCGGGAATCCGTTCCTGTGGCGGCGGCAGCAAAAACATTGAACGCGCGTCCGCGCCCGGTAACTTATGCCCATGCGTTTCATCGGCACGGTCATCGAAAAACTCCAGCGGCATCCCAAGCGCGTCGTCTTCCCGGAAGGCAACGAGCCGCGCGTGTTGCAGGCGGCGCGGCAATTTCATTCGCTGCGCCTCGGCGTCCCCATTTTGCTCGGCGACCGCGCGGAGATTAAGCGCGTCGCGGCGGAATTAAATTTGCCGCTCGACGGCATCCGCATCATCAACCCCGCCGAGAGCGAAGACTTGGAAAATTTCGCGCACCGCTTTGAGCTGCTTCGCCGCGCCAAGGGCATCAAGGCCGCCGAGGCGCGCGAGGCGATGCTCTCCGCGAATTACTACGGCGCGATGATGGTGGCGATGCATCAGGCGGACGGCTTTGTGAGCGGCACGCACCAAAGTTCCGGCAGCGTGTTGCGTCCGCTGTTTCAAATTATCAAAGTCGCGCCGCAACAGACGACCGCGTCGAGCTGCCAAATCATGGAAGTCGAGGACACGCGGTTCGGCGAGAACGGCGTGTTGTTCATGGGCGATTGCGGCGTGATTCCCGAACCCACGGTGGAACAACTCGCGGACATCGCCGTTTCGACCGCGCAACTTTCCAAGCACTTGCTCGGCGTCCGTCCGCGCGTGGCGATGCTGTCGTTCTCCACCAAAGGCAGCGCGACGCACGCATCCATCGGTCGCGTGCAAGCAGCGACGGCACTGGCGCGGCAGAAGGCGGAGCAGAAGCAACTCGAAGCGGATTTCGACGGCGAACTGCAAGTGGACTCGGCCATCGTGCCGGAGATTGCCTCGCGGAAATTGTCCGACAGCAAAGTGGCGGGACGCGCGAACGTGCTGATTTTTCCCGACCTGAATTCCGGCAACATCGCCAGCAAACTCGTGCGGCACGTCTCACGCGCGAATGCTTACGGCCAAGTGTTGCTCGGGCTCGATCGCCCCGCCGCCGACGTTTCGCGCGGCTCCAACGCGCACGACATCCTCGGCGTCGCCGCCATCGTGGGTGTGCAGGCTACGGAATACGCGAAGCTGTATCCCGGCGCAGGCGAGCATCTGCCCGGCGAATAATTCTTTCCCATGAACACGGAAACTCCGCGCGTCTTCATCGCCGCCACGCGCCAGAACGACGGCAAGACCACCACCTCGCTCGGCCTCATCGCCGCGCTGCAAAAATTTCATCCGCGCGTCGGCTACATCAAACCCGTCGGCCAGCGCTTCGTGCAGGTCGAGGAGCAGAACATTGACGAAGATTCCATCCTGATGGACTCGGTCTATGGCCTCAATTGCCCGCTCACGGACATGAGCCCCATCGCGGTCGAGCCGGATTTCACGCGCAAATATCTGGAGTCGGCCAACAACGATGCGCTCGTGCGCCGCATCCAGAAATCCTTCGACCGCGTGGCGTGGGAAAAAGATTTCGTCCTGTGCGAAGGCAGCGGCCACGCGGGCGTCGGCTCCGTGTTTGATTTGTCCAACGCGCAAGTCGCCAAGCATCTCGGCTGCAAAGCCATCATCGTTTCGCGCGGCGGCATCGGCAAACCCATTGACGAAGTCGCGCTCAACCAAGCGTTGTTCGAGAAGGAAGGCGTCGAAATCATCGGCGTCATCATTAACAAAGTTTTGGAGGAGAAGGTGGATTACATCACCGACTTTGCGCGGCGCGGGTTGAAGCGCAAAGGTCTCGAACTCCTCGGCGTCATCCCGCACAAAGCCATCCTCGAACGCCCCACGCTGGAAATCGTCCGCGATGAACTCGCCGCCGAGCCGCTCAACAAATCCAAGCAGTGGCAGAACCCCGTGGATGACGTGGTCGTCGGCGCGATGGGTGTGAATAACGCCAAGAATTTTTTCAAGCGCGGCGTGCTGCTCATCACGCCCGGCGACCGCGAAGACATGATTGCCGCCGTCGCGGCAAATTGCGCTGCCGCCAGGTCCGAGCCGCTCGCGGGCGTCGTCCTTACCGGCGACCTGCGCCCGCACAACGACATTTTGAAACTCATCCGCGAGCTGCCGTTCCCCGTGCTGCTCGCGCGGCAAGACAGCTACGAAGTCGCGTCCATCGTCCACGACCTCACCGTCAAGACGCGCCCCGGCGACACGGAAAAAATCTCCCTCATCCGCGATATTGTGGCGAAGAGCGTGGACGTAAAAAAGATTCTCTCAAAACTTTAAGTCATCGTGAGCCTCAAATTTTCCCTTAATCCTCATCTGAAAAACGTCCCGGTCTACCAACCCGGTCGGCCGATTGAAGAAGTCGCGCGCGAACTTGGTTTGCCCGCTGCTGGCATCATCAAGCTCGCGTCGAACGAAAACCCGTTCGGCCCCTCGCCGCTCGCGCTTACGGCGATGCGCGAAGCATTGCCCGGCGTGAATCTTTACCCGGACGGCAACGCGTTTTACCTGAAACGCAAACTCGCCGAGAAGCTCGGTCTGGAGACGACTAACTTGATTCTCGGCAACGGCTCCAACGAAATCATCGAGTTCATCGGTCACGCGTTGCTGTCGCCGGACGCAGATGTGGTCGTGTCGGAATTTTGCTTCGCGGTTTATCCCATCGTCACGCGGATGTTCGGCGCGAACCTCATCACCGTGCCTGCGAAAAATTACGGCCATGATTTGCCTGCGATGCTGCGCGCGATTACGCCGCGCACGCGCGTCGTGTTCGTGGCGAACCCCAACAACCCCACCGGCACACTCGTCGAGCGCGAGAATCTCATCCATTTCGTGAACCAAGTGCCAGATAACGTGCTGCTCGTGCTGGACGAAGCCTACATCGAATTCCTCGACGACCCGCTCGACTTGGTTTCGCTCGTGCGGCTCGACGCGCGGACGAATCTGATTTTGATGCGGACGTTCTCGAAGATTTACGGACTCGCCGGCCTGCGCGTCGGCTACGGCATCGCGCATCCAGAACTCATCACAGCTTTTGAAAAAATCCGCCAGCCGTTCAACCTCAACCTGCTCGCGCAAACCGCCGCCCTCGCCGCGCTCGGTGACGACGCCCACGTCACCAAAACGCGCGAGAATAATTTCGGCGGCCTAGATTTTTTTGCGAAAGCGTTCCGCGAACTGAAACTGGAGTTCGTCCCGTCCGCCGCGAACTTCATCCTCGTGCGCGTGGGCGACGGCGCAAAAGTTTTCAACGGCATCCAGAAACTCGGCGTCATCACACGCCCGATGGGCGGCTACGGTCTGGGCGAGTGGATTCGCATCTCCATCGGCACACCGGCAGAAAACGCGCGCTGCCTCGCGGCGTTGAAGCAGGTGCTGGCAAATTAAAATCTACCATCCGCGCAGCGGGAAAACTCACCCGCGCACTTCACCGTCCACCAACTCAATCACGCGCGGCGCGCGGGCAGCGACGCGGGCGTCGTGCGTGGCGATGAGCAACGTGGTGTTGCGCTCGGCGCGCAGGGTGCAGAGCAGGTCAATAATTTCGTTGCCGGTGTGCGAGTCGAGGTTGCCGGTGGGTTCGTCGGCAAGCAAAAGTTCCGGCTGGTTGATGAGCGCGCGGGCGATGGCCACGCGCTGCTGTTCGCCGCCGGAAAGTTCGTAAGGCCGATGTTCCACGCGCTCGGCGAGACCGACGCGCGCGAGCAGTTCACGCGCGCGTTTCACCACGTCGTCCACGGGTTGCCGCGCCATGCGCGCGGGCAGGCAGACGTTCTCCAGCGCGGTGAGTTCGGGCAACAAGTGGTAAGCCTGAAACACAAAACCCAGTTTGCGGTTGCGGAGTTGCGCGAGCGCGTTGGCGGAAAGTTGCGCGAGGTTTTGTCCGGCAAAAAAGATTTCGCCCGCGTCCGGCGTGTCGAGTCCGCCGAGCAAATGCAACAACGTGCTTTTGCCGGAACCGCTCGCGCCGCGGAGCGCGAGAAAATCGCCGCGCCCGACTTCCAACGCCACGCCGCGCAGCACGTCGAGTTTGCGCGCGCCGAGCGAATAGGATTTGGTGAGCGCGGTCGCGCGCAGGAGAATTTCACTCATGGCGCAACGCCTCCACGGGATTGAGTTTGCTCGCGTGCCACGCAGGGAACACCGCCGCGAGCAGGCAGATGACCAGCGAGCCGCCACAGATGACCGCGAGATCGGACGCAGTGACGAGCGCGGGGATTTGGTAGAACTGGTAAATCTTCGCCGGGAAAAGTTCAAAGCCCGTGAGTCGCCGCATCAGGTGCAGAAACTCATTGCGATACGCCACCGCCGTCAGCCCCAATGCCATGCCCGCGAGAATGCCCATGACGCTCACGATCAAACTCTGGCTGAGAAACACCCACATGATTTGCCGACTGCTCGCGCCGAGTGCTTTCATCAAACCAATCTCGCGCGTCTTCATCATGATGAACGTGACGAGCGTGCAAGTGATGCCGAACGCCGCGACGAGGACGATGAAAAACAAAATGTAGAGCATCATGTTTTTTTCCACCATCACG
>JBJOPC010000291.1:0-26941 GCA_046050965.1 Verrucomicrobiota bacterium
CCGGGACGGTTGCCGGTGCAGATTTTCGGCAACTTGGCTCATTGCAAGTGTGGCAACAAGATGTATGTCCGTTCCAACAGCCCGAAATATGTTTGCCGGGCGTGTCACAACAAAATCCCCATTGTGGATTTGGACGGCATCGTGCGAGAGGAACTCAAAGGCTTCTTTGCGGACACCAACCGTATCAACCAGCATTTGCAGACGGCGAAGCATAACCTTGAGGAGAAGCAGGCGGCTTTGACCGCCCATGAGCTTGAAATCCAGACCATCCGGGAGGGCATGAATCGGACGCATCGGCTGTATCTGGACGGTCATGTGACCGGGCAAGGCTTTGCCGACTTCTACAAACCCGCCGAGGTGCGGTTGAACCTGTTGGTGGCGGAACTGCCCAAGTTGCAGGCGGGAGTGGACGTGTCGAAGGTGAACACCTTGTCAGCGGATGAAGTGCTGTCGGAAGCCCAAACCTTGTATGACCGTTGGCCGAACATGACGACGGATGAGAAGCGGCAGATCGCGGAAAGCCTGATTGAAAAGCTCGTCATCGGGGACGGTGAGATTGACATAACGCTCTCGCATCTCTCATCTTCTGAAGACATGACCAAAAGCCAACAACAGTTGAGAGGGTTAGGGTGAGGGAGAATAGCTATTTTTTGAACACCCCCCCAAACAACAGTCGCTCGATTCAACTCCAACTACGAAATCAGCCCGCGTTTCCGCAGCATCGCCTCCATCGCCTTGTCCATGAGCAATTCCGCCAACGGTTTCGTCGCTTCGTCCAGCGCGGCGATGGCAGCTTGCAGCCGCTTCAAATCGCCGCTGCCCGTCGCCGCGTTTTCCGTGGCGAGCGCGGACTGCAACTCCGCCAGCGCAACTTCGACTTGGGCGACGTAGTCCGGTTCTAACTCGCTCGCGCAACTCGCCAAACCGCCGCGCGTCGCGGGCAACAGTTCGTTCGCCTTCAACTTCGCTTCAATCCACCGCCGCACCGCCAAATCTTCAAACGCGTGCGCCACGCTTTCCTCCACCATTTGCGTCACCGCCGCGTCGTCCACGTCCACGGCAGATTTCATCTCCACGATGCGTTCCAGCCCCGTGCGCGTGTCGCGCGCGAGGACGTGGAGAATTCCGTTCGCATCAATTTCAAATTGCACCCCCACGCGCGGCACGCCACGCGGCGCCGTCTCAAATTCCAAAGTGAATTTCCCCAAACTCCAGTTGTCCTTCGCGCGTTCACGTTCACCCTGCAAAACGTGGATGAGCATTGACCGCTGATGATCCACCGCTGTCGTGAATAATTCACCCGCCTTCACCGGAATCGTGGAGTTGCGCGGGATGATGACGTTGAACAAACCGCCGAAAGTTTCCAACCCCAGCGACAGCGGCGTGACATCCAGCAGTAAAACATTTTTGAAACCACCGCTCAAAATCTCCGCCTGAATCGCCGCACCGAGCGCGACCGCTTCGTCTGGATTCTGGCTGGTGTTCAGCATTGGTCCGTTGCGCTTGTGAAAATCCTGACCGAGTCGCAGTCCGCCGCGTTCCTCCTCGAACTCCGCGCAGCCGAACCACTCGCTCACGAGCTGGCGCACCAGCGGCATCCGCGTCTGTCCGCCCACGAGGATGACTTGATCCAAATCTTTGGCTTCAAGTTTAGCATCCGCCAACGCACGCAGGCAGTGCGTCCGCGTCCGCAAAATAATTTCGCGCGTGAGCATTTCCAACTCGGCGCGCGTGAGCGTGTAGCTGAACGAAAATTCTGGCGTGAGAAACGGCAGCGCGATCTCCACGGCGGTCTCGGTGGACAATTTTATCTTCGCCGCTTCCGCTGCCTCGCGGACGCGGGACACAAAAACTGAATCTCTCGCAAAAACGCGAAGGCGCACCGGCGGCTGAACTGAACTTGCCTCTTCGCGTCTTTGCGTCTTTGCGTGAGCAGCTTCAATTTTCTCCGTCAAAAAAACCACCAGTCGCGCGTCCAAATCATCCCCGCCCAGCCGCGTGTTGCCGTTGGTGGATAGGACTTGGAACACGCCTTCGTTCAGTTCCAGAATCGAGAGGTCAAACGTGCCGCCGCCCAAATCGTAGACGGCGATTTTTGATTTCTCCGACAGCTTGTCCAAGCCGTAGGCGAGCGCGGCGGCAGTTGGCTCGTTGAGGATGCGCTCGACGGTGAAACCTGCGAGTTCGCCTGCGCGTTTGGTGGCCTGCCGCTGCGCGTCGTTGAAATACGCCGGCACGGTGATGACCGCGCGCGTGACGGTTTCGCCGAGCGCGAGTTCGGCGTCGGCCTTGAGTTTTTTTAGAACTTCGGCGGCGATTTCTTCCGGCAAAACGTTTTTGCCATGCAGTGGAATCGTCACGCCGCCCGTGCCGCCCGCGAGCGGATACGCCACGGATTTTTCTTCCGGCGAAATTTCCGCCGCGCGGCGCCCCATGAAACGCTTTGCGGAATAAACCGTCTCGGCGGGTTTCAAAACGCGGACGCGATTCGCCTCCTCGCCCACGAGCGGCTCGGCGGTCGCGCTGGCAAAGTGGACGACGGATGGCGTGAGGCGGCGTCCATAAGCGTCGGCCAGCACATACGGAATCCCGCTGTCCACGGTGGCGACCAGCGAGTTGGTAGTGCCAAGATCAAGGCCGACAATTTTGCTCATGCAGCGGAAAAATTAACTGCGAGAGACGCGGATGACACGGATTTGTTTTACGCCGCTACCGATGCAGGATTTTGATTTGGTGCAGCAGGGTGGTGGCGGAGGCGGTATGGCGCAAGGCTTCACGGATTTTTTCCAACTCGCCGCGATCAAGCCAGAGTCCGCGACAGTCAGGGCAGCAGTCCATGATGACGCCGGAGCCGAGGCTGTAGAGTTTTTGCGTGAGCGTGGCGGTGACGCAGCGCGGGCAAGGGCGCGCAGAATTTTCAGCCACGCGCGTTTCGGCGCGGTGTGGAAAATCGGCGATGAGTTCGTCGGGATCAGGTTGTTCGCGGTTGACCTTGGCGAGTTCGCCGGCGTCGAACCACAGGCCGCCGCAGTGATGGCAGGCGTCCAAAACGACGTTACCAGTTTTGAAGCGAAGCAAAATATGTTCGCAAGCGGGGCAGCGCATGGGTCAGAGGGACGACGGTAGTTTGACCGGCGCGGATTCTTCGATGTCGAGGAAGCCTTGGAGTTGGCGGAGGCGCGTGGGGTGGCGCATTTTGCGGAGGGCCTTGGCTTCGATTTGGCGGATGCGTTCGCGGGTGACTTTGTATTGCTTACCGACTTCTTCGAGCGTGCGGGTGTAGCCGTCGCGCAGGCCGAAACGCATCTCGAGCACTTGCCGTTCGCGCGCGCTCAAACCTTCGAGAATTTCGCTGATGCGGTCTTTCAACAAATTAAAACTCGTCATGTCGAGCGGGTTGTCGGCGGATTTGTCCTCGATGAAATCGCCGAGCGAAGCGTCGTCGCTCTCGCCAACGGGCGAATGGAGCGAGATGGGTTGCTGCGACATTTTTAACAGCGCGCGGACGCGGTCGGCGGGCAAATGCATTTCCTCGGCGAGTTCCTCCGGCGTGGGTTCGCGCCCGAAATCTTGCAGTAACGTTTTCTGCACGCGCATGAGTCGGTTGATGATTTCGATCATGTGCACCGGGATGCGGATGGTGCGGGCTTGGTCGGCGATGGCGCGGGTGATGGCTTGGCGAATCCACCACGTCGAGTAGGTGGAAAATTTGTAGCCACGCTGGTATTCAAATTTTTCCACGGCGCGCATGAGGCCGATGTTGCCCTCCTGAATGAGGTCGAGAAAACTCATGCCGCGATTGGTGTAATGCTTGGCGATGGAAATGACGAGGCGCAGGTTGGCCTCGACCATTTCGGTCTTGGCCTGCACGGCGTCGTAGGTGTGGCACTTGAGTTCGGCGTAAAGTTTGAGGTAAGTCGCGGCGTCGAGGCGGACGAATTCTTCGAGCGCGCGCAGCTTTTGTTGCTCGGACGCAAGCAGGTGCTGTTGCCGTTCGGACTTGTGCTGCTTGCGGGTTTCTTCGACGGCGTGGAGGGCGAACTGGAATTTCTCGTGGATGTTTTCGGCGACGAGCGCAATCTCCTCGACGACGGCGGGCTTGTAAAAAAACTGGGGGAACAACTCGCGGATTTGCGTCTCGGTGCGGGCGAGTTTTTTGGCGGCGGCCACGCGCGCGGGTTGGCTGGCCGCGTGGTGGGACTCGATGAAACTGCGGTCGGCGAGCGCGTCGAGGGAGTGGAGTTGGTGGATGAGTTTGCGCAGGACGCGGATGTGCTTCGCGCGCGCGGTGTGTTCGTGCTTGGGTTCGAGCACGACGCGATCCCAGCGTTCCTTCGGCGGCGCGGCGGTGACTTTTTCTGCGAGCGCGATGTGTTCTTTGGCGGTGAAGCCGAATTGAAAAATCACGTCCCGCGCCCGTTCTTCGCCTGCTTCGATGCGTTTGGAAATTTCCACTTCCTGTTCGCGGTTGAGCAACGGCACTGCGCCCATCTGCCGCATATACATCCGCACGGGGTCGTCGAGGATGTCGAGGTAATCCGCTCCCGTCGGTTCGCTGGCGTCGGGCTTGGTGGCCGTGTCGGTGTCGGCGTCCGCATCGCCGTCGGTGACTTCAATGTCGAGGTGACGAAGGTGGGTGAGGACGTGATCGAGGTCTTCGGGCGCAGTGGAATTTTCCGGCAACGCTTCGGCAATATCGGCGTTGGTCAAGTGACCTTGATCTTGGGCGAGGCGGAGGAGGTCGCGGACTTTGGCGACGAGTTCGGGGTTGGAATTCGAAAATGTTACGGGAAGCTTTTCTGGGGCGGCGGGCGCGGTGGCGGCGGGCGACGGCTTGGCGGACGGGTGCTGCTTGGGTCTGGCCATGGGGTGACAGGTCGCGCGGTTTTCCGGTTGCGCGCGCAACATATGGGAACGCGAAAGCGAGTCAAGCGCGCAAAACCAAAGCTGAAAGTTGAAAGCTGAAAGTTGAAAACTGCGGCGCGCGACGTCAAAGTGCTGCCGACTTGCAGTCGGCAGCACTTTAACCCGGCAGTTTGACGGAGAAAATTTCCGGCGAGAGTTCGCCTTCGCCCACACGCGTGACGCTGCCGGTCATCTGAATGGCGAAGTTATCGCCGATCTCAATCTGGATGACACCGCCGGGGCAATGGACGGACACCGAGCGATCCACGAGGCCGAGCCGGTGCGCGACCGCCGCCGCCGCGCTGCTGCTGCTGCCGCTGGCAAGCGTGTAGCCCGCGCCGCGTTCCCAGATTTCAATACGAATATTTTTTCGGTCGAGGACTTGGAGGAATTGCACATTGGTGCGGTTGGGGAAATTGCCGTGCGTTTCCAACAGCGGGCCGAACTGCCGCGCCAGACTTTCGCTGATCTCGGCTAGCGGCAGGACGCAGTGCGGGTTGCCGATGGTCGCCGCGCAGAAAGTGAACTCGCGACCGCCGACGGAAATTTTCTCGTTCAACACTTCGCGCTTCGCACCGACGACCGGAATTTTCGCGCTGTCAAAACTCACGTTGCCCATCTCCACCCGCGCGGTTTGGCCGCCGGGGAAAACCGTGGAGCGCACCAAACCGCCCGCCGTTTCGATGGCAAATTCGTCGCAGCCCACGAGCTTGCGATCCCAGAGGTAGCGCGAAAAAATCCGCAGGCCGTTGCCGCTCTTCTCGGCTTCGCTGCCGTCGGGGTTATAAATCTTGAGCGCGAACGGCGCTTTGGTGGAAGGCAGCGGGCCGAGCAGAATGCCGTCGGAACCGATGCCGAAATTGCGGTGGCAAATCGTGATGACTTCCGTTTTCGTGAGCGGGCGCGGCAAGTCCGCCGGATCCATGACGAGGTAATCGTTGCCGAGCGCGTGGTATTTCCAAAATTTCATCAGGGAAGTCTATCCGCGAATTACGCCAATTTTCACGAATTATTTTTCTTCGCGGAAATTCGCGGATGAAAAACTTTTCCGGCTCACATATTGAACTCAGGGCCGAGGTAGAGTTCGCGCGCTTTGGGATCGTTGGCGAGAAATTCTGCGCTGCCTTCCACGAGCACTTGGCCTTTGTGGATGATGTAGCCGCGGTCAATGAGCTTCAACGTCTCGCGGACGTTGTGGTCGGTGATGAGGATGCCGAGACCGCGCTCCTTGAGGCGACGCACAATCTTCTGCACTTCGTAGACGGCGATGGGGTCAATGCCGCTGAACGGTTCGTCGAGCAGTAGCAACTTGGGGCTGGTGACGAGCGCGCGGGTGATTTCGAGCCGCCGTTTTTCGCCGCCGCTCAATTGATACGCCATGCTTTTGGCCACGCCGGATAAATCCAATTCATCGAGCAGATATTTCAAGCGGATGTCGCGCTCGTCGCTGTCCATCTCGCACGTTTCGAGAATGGCCAAAATGTTTTGCTCCACGGTCAGCTTGCGAAAAACGCTGGGCTCCTGCGTGAGGTAGCCCACGCCGAGGCGCGCGCGCTGGTGCATGGCCAGCGGCGTGATGTCGCGGCCTGCGTAGGTGACGTGGCCGGCGTCAGGAACCACGCCGCCGACGACCATGTTGAACGTGGTCGTCTTGCCCGCGCCGTTCGGACCGAGCAGGCCGACGATTTCGCCAGCGCGCACGGTGATGGACACGCCGTTGACGACGCGGCGTTGGCGATACTCTTTGAGCAAGCCGTCGGTGGTGAGGAGAACTTGGCCGGAATTTTCCATGCGAATCAGCGCGGTTTGGAGCTGTCAGTCGGCGCGGTGAATACTGTGCGCGGGTTGGTCACGCGGACATTTTTCGTCGCGCGGTCGTAAGTGATGACATCGCCGTGAACGGAGTTGATGCCGCTGGTCATCGCCGGATTTTCCGTCAGCTCCATTACGTCGCGCGCGTAGGTGTAGGTGGCGCGTCCGCCGGTGCAGCGGCAGGGTTGTCCGCCGTCGAGCACGTCAATGATGACATTGGATTCGGCGACGATGCTCTCGAACTTGCCGCCGCTCTGGTCACCGACTTTGATGGTGAGGCGTTCGCAGGCGAGTTCCATGCGCGGGTCGCGGACTTTCACGTCGCCGAGATAAACGGCGGTGCGGGTTTTCAAATCGAAGTAGGCAGACTTGGACAAAATTTCTGTCTCGCCGTTCTTGGTGGTGTTGGGCGAGCGCAACGTCGGCGAATCAATTTTGAATGCCGGGGAGGCCGTCGGCTCGGCGGCGGGCGCGGCGCGGAGCGTCGGCGTGGCGCGCACGGCCGGCGTGGGGCTGTCGTGCTTGACCGGTTGCAAGGTGGCGGGCGCGGCCGACGCGGCGAACGCGGCGGTGAGCAGGGCGAGCGTGAGCAAAGTTTTCATGGCTTCTTGGCGGCGAGCGGTTCGTTTTGGATGATGGTGTGGACGTTGTTGGAAAAATAAATCATCTGGTTGTTGTTGTCCCAGAGGAAGCCGTCGGCTTCATGGAACATTTTGCCCGGCACGCTGCGGATGCTCACGCGGCTGGGCGAACTGGCGATGTTGCTGCGGACATTCCAGTTGCAAATCGGTGCGTGGGCGGTGAGATCGAGCGCGCCGTTGGTGGCGTAAGTTTCTACGGTCATGTCTATGAGCAAGATGTTCGTGTTGCCCTGCGGGCGCGCTTCGGCGGCGCGGCGCACTTGCTTTAACTGATTTTGATTCGGCGGATCGTAGTGGATGGGATCCACGAAACCTTTCAACACGGTATCGTCCGGCACGGATGGCAATTCCCCCGCAAGCGCGCGCACGGCGAGCAGCGCGGCGAGCACCGAGCAAAATCCAAGTGCGACCGGAGCGCGGCGTTCACGCCGCTTCGACGTGGAAATACCCGGTGCGTTGGAAATTTTCTGTGCCGTGGGCTGAAGGAAAGTGAAGCGGGCTAAAGCCCGCGCTCCTTTCGCGCTCAACACTGCAAACAAGAAAATTATTTTGGCGCGCATGATTTTCAGTAGCGAAGGGCGTGAAGTTGTTTCAACTGCGCAATGAGTGCAGGCATTTCTGCCAGCGGAATCATGTTCGGGCCGTCGCTCAAGGCTTGGTCGGGCGTAGGATGCGTCTCGATGAACACGCCATCCGCGCCCGCGACCACCGCGCAGCGCGCCAGCACGGGCGCAAATTCGCGTTGCCCCGTCGTGCGGTCGCCGCCCGCGCCGGGCAACTGCACCGAGTGCGTGGCGTCGAAGACGACCGGCCAGCCCGCGCGTTTCAGAATCGGGATGGCGCGCATATCAGTCACGAGGTTCTGATAACCAAACGTGGTTCCGCGTTCAGTCACGAGTAGTTTTTTCCCGCCCGCGAGCCGGGCTTTCTCCACCACGCGCGCCATTTCCGGCGGCGAGAGGAACTGGCCTTTTTTGAGGTTCACGATTTTCCCCGTGCTGACGGCGGCTTCGATCAAATCGGTTTGGCGACAGAGGAACGCGGGGATTTGCAAAATGTCCACGACCGCACTCGCCGCAATTGCCTGCGCCTCGGTGTGAACGTCCGTCAAAATCGGCACTGCAAAATCTTTGCGGATGCGCGCGAGGATTTCCAAACCTGCGGCGATGCCCGGGCCGCGAAACGCCTTGCCTGAAGTGCGGTTCGCCTTGTCGAAGCTGGCTTTGAAAATGTAGTTCACGCCGAGGTGCGCGCAGGTTTTCTGGAGCGAAGCCGCGATGGTGCGGCAAAGTTTCTCGCTCTCAATCACGCATGGCCCGGCGATGACGAAGAATTTTTTCCGCGCAGCGAGCGGTTTCCAGATGGCGGCGGCGTTGAGCACGTCAGTTTTTAGCAGCGCGTCACGCGAAAGTAAATGCTGGCGGGTGGAGTAGCAACCGCGCTTGGAGTGCGGCGACACGTCTCCGCTTTGGGACTGGGAGACATGTCTCCCAGTCCCAAAGCGCGGTCATGCCCGCGCAATCCAAAATCGGCGGCAGATTTCGGCGGCAGTTTTTTCTGCATTCGCATCCGCAGTCAGCTCCAGCCATTCACAATTCAACTGCTGACGAAACCATGTCTTCTGCCGTTTGGCGAACTGGCGCGTTTTGATTTTCACCAACTCGATGGTCGCGGGCAAATCCCGCTCGCCGCGCAAAAGCTCAACCACTTGCCGGTAGCCGATGGCTTGCATGGCGGTGCGGTTCTGCGCCAGCCCGCGCGCGAGCAAGGCCCGCGTTTCGTCCACTAAACCGTCGGCGAACATCTGATCCACGCGCGCATGAATGCGTTGGTGTAAATCCGCCGATTCGCGCGCCAGCGCAAAGACGACTTTGGACTTTGGACTTTGGGCTTTGGACATCCACTCCGCGCGCTGCTCGGAAAAAGTTTTGCCGGTGAGACGAATCACTTCCACGGCGCGCACGACGCGACGCGGATTTTGCCGGTCAATTTTGGCGAAGGTGGCGGGGTCGGATTGCTCCAACTCGCGCAGCAAATCCGCGAGCGGCGCGGCTTCGAGTTCGGCACGGAGTTTTGCTTCGGATGGCGGGGCATCGCCGAGACCGTCGAGGAAAGCTTTGAAATAAAGCCCCGTGCCGCCGCAGAAAATCGGAGTTCGTCCGCGCGCCTGAATCTCCGCCACGGCTTGCCGAGCGAGTGTAACGAAGCGCGCGGCGTCGAACGCCTCGTTGAAATTCGCCACATCAATCAAGTGGTGCGGCACTCGGAGCAACTCGGCTGCGGTCGGCTTGGCCGTGCCGAGATTGAGCCCGCGATACACCTGCATGGAATCCACCGAGATGATTTCGCCGCCGAGCATTTCCGCGAGACGCAGCGCGGTTTCCGATTTGCCCACGGCAGTGGGGCCGGCGAGGAAGAGGGGGAGATGGGAGATGGGAGATGGGAGATGGGGCGCGCGGGCGGACTCCCTCTCCGCGTTGCGAGTTGGCGAGCAATGGGGAGAGAACTGGGGAGATGTGTCGACCATTTTTACGAACGTTTTTGCGCCGCCGTTTTTGAACGAGCAAACCACAATGCCGCGCCCGCCACAAAAATTCCCGCGCTCAACAGCTGCGCGGGCGTGAGGCCGTGGCGGATTTGCGCGTCGAGGTAATCGCCGCGAAACATTTCCACGACCGACCGCGCGATGGCGTAGCCCATGAGGAACAGCGCGAACGTCTGGCCGTCGAATTTTTTGCGGCGGAACTGCCACGCGAGCGCGGCGTAGAGCGCAAGGTTGAGCAGCGCGTCGTAGAGTTGCGTGGGATGCACGCCCGCGCCGTGCGTCTCGTGGTCGCGCGGAAAATGGATTGCCCACGGCAACTCGCACGCGCGCCCGTAGCAGCAGCCGAAGAGCAGGCAACCGATGCGTCCGAAGACGTTGCCCAGCGCGATGCTGGGCGCGAGCACATCGGCGAGTTTCCAGAACGAAATTTTTTTCCGGCGGGTGAACAGATAAAACGCGAGCAGCGCGCCGAGGAAACCGCCGTAAAAAACCAGCCCGCCGCGCCACACCATGAAAATTTCCGCGAAGGGTTTGTCCGCGAATTCCTCGCGCCAATAGCTAACGACGTGCAGCGCGCGCGCGCCAACCAGCCCGCCGATGATGAGCCACGGGCCGAGGTCGTAGATCGTTTCGGGATGGAATTTCTCGCGCAGCCCGCGTCGGCTGGCCGTCCACAAGCCCGCGATGACCGCGAGCGCGACGCACACGCCGTAAGCGTGAACGGGGAGATTGCCAACGTAAAAAAAGACCGGATGCACGGCGTCAGAATGGGCGGGGCCGATGCAACATTCAATGCCCAAGGTTGGCCGCTTAACGCTACTCGCTTAACGCGAAGTCACATAAAATTTTTTGTTAGGCGATGGCGAGGCGCTCGATGGCGCCGGAGAGGTCTTCCATGCGGAAAGGCTTGCCGAAGAAATCCACGCGATTGTAAGTGGCGGCGCGCATCACGCCGGTTTTGTCCGGCGCGCCGGAGAGGACGATGACGGGCGTCTGGTTGCCGGCGTTGCGGAGTTGCTCGATGAACTGCACGCCGTTCATGCCGCCGAGCCGGTAGTCGGTGAGGATGACGGAGAACGATTCGGTCTTGAGAAATTCCATGGCTTGCTCGGCACTCTCGGCTTCGCGCACGGTTTTTGCACCGAGGGCGTTGAGGAGCGTGGCGAGGGTTTTGAGGGCGATGGGATTGTCCTCTACGACGAGAATGGATGAAACGCCTTTCATGATGTTGCCGTGCTTTCGCTTTTAAATTTTGCGGTTGTTGCCACGCGCTTCAACTAGCAGCGGCAATGCCATGGGAAAACTCAAGGGGAGTGAACGGAGGTAACTCAAGACCAAGCCGAATGAAAATTACACTTCTGCCTTGGCATTGTTGACGCCGGTCCAATCGTCGCGTCCGTAAAATTTCAAGACGCGTGTCCGTTTGGCGAGCTTGGCCGGTGGGTTCATCCAGAATCGGGACACAAAAAATTCACACGCGCAGCCTTGTCAGGTGCGGCAGGCTGAATTTACGCTACCGGGGAATCACCGGGGACGCGGAACGGGATTAGCTAACCCGGTTCGCTGTCACGGTTAACTTGATTTTACAAAATTATGGCTCGCACCAAACCAACGCCGCCGCCCGCCAAAGCGCGCATCTTGCTCGTGGACGATCACGCGGTCGTCCGCTACGGCATCGCCCAGCTCGTCAACCGCCAGCCGGACTTGGAGATTTGCGGGGAAGAAGAGGACGCCTCGCGCGCCATGTCCGCCATCGAGAAGCTCAAGCCCACGCTCGTCATCGCGGATATTTCTCTCAAGCAAAGCAGCGGCCTCGAACTCATGCGCAATATCAAGGCGCAGTTTCCCAAGCTCGCCATCCTCGTCATCAGCAGTCACGACGAAACTATCTACGCCGAGATTGCGTTCCGCGCCGGCGCGCTGGGCTACCTGATGAAAGGTGAGGCGGTGGATAAAATTCTTACCGCCATCCGGCGCGTGTTGGAGGGTAAAATTTACGTCAGCGACGCGCTCGCATCGCAGATGTTGCAGAAACAAATTCGTGGCCAGACCGAGGGCTTGCCTTCGCCCGCCGATAATTTAAGCGACCGCGAGCTCGAAGTGTTTCAGATGATCGGTCGTTGGAAAGGCACACGCGAAATCGCCGAGGAACTGCACTTGAGCATCAAGACCATCGAGTATTACCGCGAGCAGATTAAGAAAAAACTTAATCTCACCAACGCCACGCAACTCACGCAAGCCGCCACCGCGTGGGTGCACAAGGAAAGTCCGTTCACGCCGGCTGCGGCTCCGACTGCTGGGAAGAAATAGGCCGAGCGTTCTTGTGGCGCACGGGAACACGCAAAGTTTGAACTCCAACTCACCGCGCCATGCCGAGTTGCTGTTCGGCGGGCGCGTGGTAAGGCTGGCCGTTCACGGAAACTTTTTCGCATTGCAGCCCGCGCGTGTTTTTCACCACCAGAGCTTTTTCCGTGTGCTCGATGACGACGTTTTCCAGCTTCACGTTGATGATGGGGCTTTGAGCTAGACCAACGATATGCCCGGCAGCGGCGCAGTTTTTGGCGGTGAGATTGCGCACGGTGATGTTGCGGAAAATGGGCGTGCCTTTGTCGGCAGGCACAGGCGTGCGAAACTCTTCGGGTATCCACATCTTGGAGAACGCATCCATATTGAAGCTGAAAACCTGCTTCGCCCCGTCGGACTGGATGTTTTCGTAAATCACGTCTTCAACAATGCCGCCGCGATCCATGCGCGTCTTGAAGCGCACGACTTCGCCGCAGTCTTTGCCCGCGATGCAGTCCGTGACGCGGACGTGGCGGATGCCGCCGGAAGTTTCGCTGCCGATGACCACGAGCCCAGCGCCGCGCGTGACGCGGCAATTTTTGATAAGGACGTTTTCGGTGGGACGATTCACACGCAGACCGTCGGCGTCGCGGCCAGATTTCAGACAGATGGCGTCGTCGTCGCACTCGATGTCGCAGCCGCTGATGACGACGTTGCGGGTGGAGTCCACGTCAATGCCGTCGCTGCTGGCGGCTTTTACGTCGCCGCCGGGAACGCGGACTTTCACGTCGCGCACTTCTACGCCGTCGCAATAGGTGAGTTGGAGATTCCAGAACGCGGAGTCTTTGAGCGTGAGGCCGGCCACGAGAACTTTGGACGAATTCAAAAACTGCACGAGGCGCGGGCGGGCGACTTTGAAATGTGGGTCAATACTGTTGGTTTCGGCGGCGCGCACGGCCCAATATTCTTTCCACCAGCGCGCACCCGAACCGTCAATCGTGCCGGCACCGGTGAGGGAGACGTTGGTGAGGCCGTCGGCGTTGACGAGGGCGGCGGGCCATTTCATTTCGAGACCGGCGATGCGCGTGGGGAGCCACGGATAATCGTTGGTGTTGGATGAGCCTTTGAGGACGGCGTCTTGCTCGACGCGCAAGTTGACGCCGGGTTTGAGAAAAATAGAGCCGGTGACGAACACGCCTTTGGTGACGACCACCGTGCCGCCGCCTGCCTTGGCGCAATCGTCAATCGCAGACTGGATGGCCTTGGTGTTGATGGTGCGTCCGTCGGCGAGCGCGCCGTGCTGGGAAATCAGGAACTCCACTTTGCCCACCACGTTGGAATCCGCTACCGCGATTTGCGGTGCAAACAAGGCGAGCGCAGCAAATGCAGCAAAGCAAGCGCGATGGAGTCGGTGGTTCATTGCGGTCAGCGGCGAAGCGGCGGCGTAGACTTATCGTGTGCTGGCTTCGAGGATGGGTAGATATTTCGTGTTAAAAACTTGAATGTCGCTCGGTTGACCGCCCGCTGCGATGGTGGCGTAAGTTGTGGGGTCAGGCTTGGCCAAAACTACGGACCCGTCGGTCATGGCCATCTGCCAGCCTTTGGTTTTTTGGTGGGCAAAGTAACCAGCGTTGTTCATCTGTGAATCAATGTAGTCGAGGATGAAAGCGCGGCGGCCTTTGACATCGGCAGTTTTTTGGTAGAGACGTGTGCCGGTGGTGGTGCCCGCTGCGCCATTGGTATCCACGACCGGGTTGTAGGTGTAGCTACAGCGGACGCTGGCCTGACCGTTGATGTTGCCATAGCTCAAAGTCCCGGCGGAAGAATATGGATCTGCGCTCAACGGGGAACCGGGGCCGTAGCTCGGGCAGAAGAACAACCGTCCGTCGCCCGCTAGCTTGGCCGGGTAGAGGTAGCCCAAGTTGTCAAAATTTGCCCCCTGCGCCTTGATAGTTTCTTCGTTTTGAGCGATATGGCCGCCGTTGATGGGGCCTCCGGAAACGATGTAACGAATGTAATTGGACAGGTCTATGACGTTTTTTGCGTGACTATTCAGCGGCGCAGCCAGACCACCCCACGGTGGATAAAAGTCATCGTTATCATCTGCCCAAAGTGTGCAACCAAGTTGCATCTGCTTCAGGTTGTTGATGCATTGGGTGCGCTTGGCTTTTTCTTTGGCTGCCGCGAGGGCGGGCAACAGCAGTCCGGCCAAGATGGCGATGATGGCGATGACGACGAGCAGTTCGATGAGCGTGAACGCGCGGCGAGAATGGAGTTGGAATTTCATGTCAGTTCAAAGGTTTAGTTTGGTTCAGATCACGGATAAACGAGGCGGTAATAGACCTGCGGGTTGTTCGTGTTGATGGTGATGTTGATGGTGCTGACCGTGGTGGAACCGGCGACGGTGCTCCAAGTGGCCATGGGTAACGCAGGGTTGGTATGGCTGACAAGGCGCCAGCCGATGTGGTCGGTGGGCCAACTCAAGGTGAGGTTGGCGCCGTTGGGCACGTTGGTGACGACGACGGGCGTGAGGCTGACGCCGCTGACCACGGCGATGGAGCCGTTGACGGCGAGCTTGTTCGTCCACGAGAGCGGGGCGGATAGCACGGGCAAATTGACGGCGGCAAAGTTGGAGACCGCGCGGTCGAACAGCACGAAGGAATCACCCGCTTGCACGGCGGCTCCGACGGTGGTGACGTTGAGTGTCGCACCCGCGTTGGTGAATGTGCCGAGCGTCACGATTTTGTCGGCAGAGTTGGGCAAGCCGTGGTTGACTTCAAAGTTCAACGTGCCGTTCAGCACGAGCTTGTTGGTGACTGTGAGTGTGCCAGTGCCGCCGGTGGTGTCGCCGGGGGCGAGGATGGCGTTGGTGGTCATGACCACGCTGCCTTGAACTGTGCCAGAGCCGGAAAGAACTTGCGGGCCGAGCACGAGGGTGGACGTGATGCCGTTGGTGATGACGCCCGTGCCGTCGTCCGCGCCGAAGCCGAGCTGGCTGGCGTCGAGGAAGGCATTGCTGCGGACGTTGAAGCCGTAGCAGTTGGTCGGGTAAGCGAGTGTGCCGAGAACGAGGACGCCGTTGCTGACGGTGGTGACGCCGGTCCAAATGTCATTCGTGCCATTGAGCACAAGCGCGCCGGAACCGGTTTTGGTTAGGGTGCTACCGGAGAGGCTGGAGTTGAACGTGATGGTGTGCGCACCGTTGGTGAGGTCGGATGCTTGCACGGTGGCCGCGCCGAGGACGATGTCGTTTGTGGTGGACCAATCGGCTAGCGCGCCGAGATTGCCGCCGTTGAGCGAGATGGTCGGCAAAGTTGCCGCCGACACCTGCACGATGCCGCCGCTGCCGACATAGAGCGAGCCGCCCAAGACGTTCAGGACATTGGAACCAGCCACGGCTCCCAAGGTAGCATTGCCGAGGCTGATGATCGGGCTGCTCGCCACGCCAGCACGGACGAGAAATAAGCCCGAGCCTAGATAACTTCCGCCGATGGTGACGCCTACGTTGGTGTCAGAGCAGGTGAACGTGCCGCCGTTGATGTCGAGGACAGACCAGCGTCCACCAGCGCCAGTGGCGGCGCCAATAATGGCGTTGCTCACAGTAAGGCTGCCGCTATCCATGCGACAATTGGCGCTGGAATTGACGCCGCTGCTGCTACCGCCGACGTTGAGCGTGCCCGTGACATTGACTGCGCCGCCAGTGACGACGAGACCGTTGTTCAAGTCGCCCGCGCCGGGTTGTGTATTGTAGATAAGCCCCGTGCGTCCAAGCGTGATGCTACTGGCGTTAAGCGTGCCTCCGGTGACGGAAATCAAATTTCCAGCAGTGCGGTTGAGGGTAGTGGTGAGGCCGCCGTTGACGTTGGCCACGCCGCTGTTGATAAACAAGCCGCCCGCGCCAGAGTCCACTTGGCAGTTGCCAGAGATGGTCATCGAACCACTTGCAAGAGTGAGGCGGGGGAGACCGCTATTGGTGGTGATGTTCATGGAGGCGGCGTTGAACACGGCGTTGTTAGAGATGACCAGGTTGCCGAGGAAGACGCGCGCCGGGCCGGTCATGTCGTTCGTGCCGGTGAGGGTGAGGACGCCCGTGCCGATTTTGGTGAACGCGCCCGCGCCAGAGGTGAGGCCAGCGTCGGACAGGTTGCCGGAGTAAAGCGTGGTGGCGTTGTTGCCACCGTTGGTGATCGCCACGCCCACACCACCAAGGTTGGTGAGCGCGAGGTTTTTGTTGCCTTCAAACGAGCCGATAGCAAAGGACGTAATCGCGCTATCGAAGGTCAATGTGCCGGGCAGGCTGCTGGTGTAGTTGAGCGAGCTGCCCTGGATGGCGAGCGGGTTGGCGAGTTGCAACGTGCCGTTGGCAATGACGGTCGCACCACTGAAGGTGCCGATGCCGCCGAGCACAACCGTGCCGGAGTGACCCGCGCCGCCGTTGATGGTGAGGCTGTTCACGCCGGTGTTGCCCGCCGTGGTGAGTGTGCCGCCGACGGTGAAGATCATGCCGGTGGAAGCGTCAAGGCCGACGTTGGTTCCGGTCACGCCGGTAAGCGGCCCCATGCCGAGGCTACGGTTGGGGTCGAGGGTGAAGGTGGCGTCGCCGAGCAACGTGCCGCCGTTGAGGACGATGGCGTTGCCGCTGGGAGAAGTAGGCGCAGTGCCGAGGTTGGAATCAATAGAAATTTTCACCGTGCCGCCGTTGATGGTGGTGCTGCCGCCGAAACTATTCGCGCTACCGAGCGTGGTCGTGCCGCTGCCGTTCTTGACGAGGCTGCCGCCGGAACTGACGACGCCACCGAGGGTGAAGCTGTTGCCGCTATCGTCCACGGTGACGGTGGAACCGGGGGCTACCGCGACGTTATTGGCGATGTTCAAACCGGCGGTGCCTGCCTTGAGAGTGCTGCTGCCGGCGAGGTTCACATCGCCTGCGCCAAGCGCGTTGTTGTGGCCAACTTGCACCGTGCCGCCGCCGCTGATGGTTGTGCCGATGGTGCCGGCGGCGGGGCCGTAGGTGTTGTTCCCGTTGAGGACGAGTGTGCCGGCGCCGTTAGCGGTGATGGCTTTGGCCGCGCTGGTGTTGGCAATGACGCCACCGACTGCGAGCGATTTGCCGGAGCCGACGGCGACAATCACGTTGTCAGCCAAGGCGACGGGCGTGGAGATGGTGTTGGCCGTGCCGTCGTTGACGCTGATGGAACCGCTGCTGCCGGAGTTATTCAGCGTGAGCGTGCTCGTGCCGGTGACGACGAAAGAATTGGCGTTGGTGAAATTCATGCCGCCGACGGATTTGTTGGCGTTGAGCGTGACGGTGCGGAGCGAAGTGCCGACGCCGAAGATGGCGGAGTCGCCCGCGATGCCGGGGACGCCGGGCGTCCATTTAGTCGCGTCCGTCCAGTTGCCGTCGAGGTCGGCGTTCCAACGACCGGAGACGCCCGCCGCGACGAGGGTGACGGAGACGTAGCCGCCATTCGTGCTGAAGCTGTAGCCCGTGCCGGCTTGCGGGTTGGCCACGGTCAAACCGTTTGTGCCAGTGCCGCCGAGTGCGCCGGTATATTTGAACAAGCGGTAGGTGCCAGCGGTAGCAAAGGGCGTCGTGCCGCCTTCTTGGTAGAGATAAATGGAGCCGCCGTTAATGCTCATGCTGCCGGAGCCGGTGACGATGACGAGGTCATTGGTCGTCGCGTTGAATTCAAATTTGCCGATAAAGCCGTTGGCGAGCGTGAGCGCGGGAACGGTGAGGACGCCGACGCTGCCGCCGGGTTCGAGGTTGGCACCGCTACCAATGGTGAGACTGCCGCCGATGCTTCCCATACCAGCCAACGTGGCCGGGCCATTGACGGTCACGGCGGTGTTGCCAAGTTTGCCGTCCACTTTGAGTTTGCCAAGGTTCACGGTCGTAGTGCCGGTGTAAGTGTTCGTGCCGGTCAAGGTGAGTGTGCCGCCCGCGTTTTTCACGAGCGAGAGCGTGCTGCCGCCGCCGTCTTGAATGATGCCGGTGAAAATATTATCCAGAGCGTTGCTGACGGTGAGGGTGTGGACGCCCGCGCCGTCTTCGACGATAGGTGTTCCGTTGGTGGCCACACAGTTGAGCGAAGTGACGAGTTGGTCAAAGCCGTTCAACTGCCATTTGCCGGTGCTATTCGCGCCGAAGCTCATGCCCTTCGGCACGGAGCCGAGCGAAGTGGCCGTGCCGGGTTGCAAGCCGCCGGAGTCCACGGACCAGCTCGCCAAATTGGTCGAAGTCGAGGTGAGCAACACCGTGCCGGGACCGGCGACGTGAATGGTAGAGTCCACCATGCCGCCTTGCAGTAAGCTCAAAATCATCTGGTCGCCGGGGGCGGTGGTGGCGAGCGTGACGTTTTCACCAGCGGTGTTGGTTCCGACGACGACTTGGTTGACGGTGAGATTGCCGTTCACCTGCACCGTGCCGTTGGTCATCAGGAAAATCTGCGGGAGTGTGACGCCGTCAATGCGGAGTTTGGCTCCTGTGCCGTTGATGGTGGCGGACGTGGCGCTGCCCAACGAAGCCACGTCTTTCACAATCAACGTGCCGTCTAGGATGTTGATGGGGGTGGTAGTGCGCAAGAAACTGGAAAAGGGCAGCATCCAAGTCCCGGAGCCGGTCTTGTTAAGGCCGCAGACAGCGGTAGTGAATGTGGGGCTTTGAGAGAGGGAGGCGATGGTGTTTGTGCCGGTATTGGAGCCGCTCAAAGTGAAGGTGGTGCCGCGGGTGTCGGCACCGTTGTTGGTTACGGCTGCAATATACAGCGTGGCATTGGAATCGGTGGCGTTGTTGATGAAGTTGTAAATGCCGCCAGTGCTGGAGGGCAAACGAACTAGCAATGGCACAACAATCCGCTGGCTGTTGGTCACTTCGGGAGCGATGGAAATGTTGCCATTGTGGGAGACGAAGAGAATGCCAGTGTCCGGCACCACTACCGTGCCAGCATTGCTGAAAGTATAGGCTCCGCAGCTGGCGTTAGTGAAAACAATGCTGCCCAATTGACGGGCGCGGTATCCAGGAGTGGGGCCACTATCAGGGATGATCGGGTTTCCGCTGCCGCCGATTCCATTGTAAATCGGGGCATTGAAGGTGGCGACGTCGTTGTTGACGGCGTTGTTCGTGACGCCCAAGGCGCCGGCAGCGGCTCCACCCACCCAATTGAGCCCGTTGGCCCAGTTGGTGTCCGCCGGGGTGGTGCTCCACGTCTGACTCGCGGCGAAAGCGTTCGTGAACAAAGCCGGCGCGAGTAGCGCAACGGCGAGGGTTTTGGCGACGATGGTGTTTTTCATAGAATTAAAAGTGGCCGGGGAAATTTAGCGACGGAAACAGATTGGCGTGACATGGGTCATTGAGTGGTGAAAAGGTAATTGCTTTTGGCGCGCAAACTATCCCCATTTATGGCGAACGCGCCGTGTTTTCAGCGTTTTTTAGCGTTTGATGGGCGTGGCTTGGTGGAACTTGGTCACGGCTTCGGTGCGGGAGCGGACGTGGAGTTTCTCGTAAATTTTCCGCACGTGCGAGTGGACGGTGTCGAAGCTGATGCCGAGTTGGTCGGCGATTTCTTTGTAGAGAAATCCTTTGGCGAGCAAATCCAAAACTTCCTTCTCGCGCGGTGTGAGCGTGGCGAGTTCGGGCGCGGCTTTCACCGGTTGCGTGAAGGACGCCACGACTTTGCGCGCGATGTGGCTGGTCATGGGCGAACCGCCTGCGCGCACTTCGCGCAACGCGGCGATGAATTCCGTGGGCGGCGTGCTCTTGAGCAAATAGCCGGTGGCACCCGCCGCGAGCGCTTGGAAAATTAAATCCGTATTTTCATAAACCGTGAACATTACGATCTGCGATTGCGGCAACAGCGGTTTGAGTTTGGTCACGCACTCGACGCCATTCGCGCCGGGGAGGTTGATGTCCATGACAATGACGTCGGGATTCGCGGCGGGCATATCGGTGATGGCCGCTTCGGCGCTGGCGTGAGTGCTGACGAGTTGGAAGCCATCGGTGATTTCGATGAGCTTGGCGATGCTGCTGCGCAACTTGGCGTTGTCCTCGACGATAGAAACTCGGATTTTCATGGCGTGGGCAGAGTTTGCCTGACGCGCGCGTTCACGCCAGTCACAATTTTGGTGAGGCGGGAAATCACGCGATACCAATTTAGCCGACTGACTGTGGTGGGAGCCGCGTGACACTTTGCTAGGTTTTACTCCCTCGTAGCCATCGGTTGGAGGAGGTGCTGGCAGGCGCAGGTTCACTGGCGTTGCTTGCCCCGCTCCCCAGTCCTGACGCTCGCGGGAGCGGGATTAGCTCCAGTGGCTCGCTGCAAATCATTGTCCGTCCCGCTGCGCTCTGGCATCTTCGCGCGCATGGCGGCTGCCCAGCCCACGAACCACCCACCCGACCGCGCGCGACTCGATCCGCTCGGACGCGCGTTCGTGTTTTCGCTTGCGTTCCATGTGCTGTGCTACGGCGGTTGGCGCGTGGAGCAACGGCTGCACCTGTTGGAAAAAATCCGTCTGCCCGCGTTCGTGGCAAAAGTGCGTGAGAAAGTTTTGCCGCCCGTGGTCGTCGCGCTGCGTCAGCCGGAGCCGCCGAGCGAACCGCCGTTGATGTTTATCGAAGTGGATCCTATCGCCGCCATAGCTGAGCCAGTGAAGACCGCGAAATATTATTCCAGCAAAAATTCCCGCGCCGCTAATCCCGACACTGACCGCGCCAGCGACGCGCCCAAAATTTCTGGCCAACCAACGCACACGGTCAAAACCGAAGCCACGCCGCGCAGCAAACCCGCGCCGCCCGCTGCCGAAGCCGCGCCCGCGCAGCCGCCGCAAGCCGAATCACCACCGACCGCGCCACAGCACACGCCCGGCGACACCGACCGCGCCAAACCCGAAGCCAAACCGCGCCCCGAATCGCTTGCACCCGCCGCGCCCACGCGTCCGCGCACGCTCGCCGAAGCACACCAACGCTCGACGCCGCCCACCATCACCGGCGACAAAATGAAACAGGATGGTGGCGTAATCGCGCGCGCGCAGTTCAGCGCACTCGACGCCGTGAGTTTGCCGTTCGGCGCGTATGACGCTGCCGTGTTTGCCGCGATTCAAGATCGGTTTCTCACGTTGCTGGAAAATCAGACGCTCACGCGCAGCCAAGGTCGTGTCATCATAGATTTTCATTTGAACTACGACGGCGCCATCAGCGACCTCGTCGTGGAAGAAAGCACGGTGAACGAATTATTTTCCGCCATCGCGCAGCGTTCCATCCTCGACCCCGCGCCCTACGCCAAGTGGTCGGATGAAATGCACCGGCTCATCGGAAAAAACTTCCGCGCCATCCGCGTCACGTTCAATTACGAGTGAACTCGGCGACGTGTCGCCGCACTCCCAAGCCGCGCAACTTCGAGTGCACTGCCCGCTTGCACCGCGCCGCTGCGCTTCGCATACTTCGCCCTCAATTTGAATTTTATTTTATGAGCCAACCACCCATCCGTGTCGCAGTCACCGGCGCCGCCGGTCAAATCGGTTATTCCCTCCTGTTCCGCATCGCGTCCGGCGCGATGTTCGGTCCGAACCAACCAGTCATCCTCCACCTCATCGAGATCGAACCCGCGCTCCCTGCGCTCGGCGGCGTCGTGATGGAGCTCGACGACTGCGCGTTCCCGTTGCTCAAAGGCATCGTGCCGACCGCGAATCTCGACGAAGGCTTCCGCGGCGTGAACTGGGCGTTGCTCGTCGGCAGTGTGCCGCGCAAGCAAGGCATGGAGCGCAAAGATTTGCTCGGCATCAACGGCAAGATTTTCATCGGCCAAGGCAATGCGATTCAAAAGAACGCCGCGAGCGATGTCCGCATCCATGTCGTCGGCAATCCCTGCAACACGAATTGCCTCATCGCCATGAACAACGCGAAAGATTTGCCGAGCGACCGCTGGTTCGCCATGACGCGCCTTGACGAAAATCGCGCCAAGGCGCAACTCGCCAAGAAAGCCGGCGTGGACATCACCGCCGTCACCAACGTCGCCATCTGGGGCAACCACTCCGCCACGCAATATCCTGACTTCACCCACGCGAAAATTTCCGGCAAGCCCGCCACCGAAGTCATCACCGACGAAGCGTGGCTCAAGGGCGAATTCATCGCCACCGTGCAACAACGCGGCGCGGCCATCATCAAAGCGCGCGGCTTGAGCAGCGCCGCGAGCGCGGCCAACGCCGTCGTGGACAGCGTGCGTTCCATCGTCACGCCCACCGCGCCCGGCGATTGGCACAGCGTCTGTCTCTGCTCCGACGGCAGCTACGGCGTGGAGAAGGGAATCATTTCCTCGTTCCCCGTGCGCAGCAACGGCAGCAAATTGGAAATCGTGCAAGGTTTGTCCGTGAGCGAATTCAGCCGTGGCAAAATTGACGCGACCGTGAACGAACTGAAGGAAGAAAAATCCCTCGTCAGCGAACTGCTGCCGAAATAAACCGGCTCGTGTGAAACCGCTCGCAGCCTGCCGCCTCTACACGTTCGTGGACACCGCG
Organism: Verrucomicrobiota bacterium; assembly: GCA_046050965.1. GTDB lineage: Bacteria > Verrucomicrobiota > Verrucomicrobiia > Limisphaerales > JAFMIX01 > JAFMIX01. Next base: position 22,699 of record JBJOPC010000291.1, read on the forward strand.
TATCTGCGTGGGCGCGCGCCCGAATTTGTCGCGCAGCAACTCTGCGACGGCGGCTCGGACATCATCCAGTTGCGTGCAAAAAATTCTCCACCGGATGAAGTGCGGCGGCTCGCCGAGAAAGTTTTACCCATCACCCGCGCCGCCGGAGTGCCGCTGGTCATCAACGATCACCTCGAAATCGCCCGCGAACTCGGCGCGGAATTCTGCCACCTCGGCCAAGAAGATTTTTTTGACGCGGGCTTCACGCACGTTTCCCAACTCAAAATTCAAAATTCAAAACTCAAAACTGGTTTAAGCACCCACGCCCCTGCGCAAGCTGCCCGCGCCCTCGCTGCCGCCGCCAACTACATCGCCATCGGGCCGATTTACGCGACGCAAACGAAACCCACGGCCAAGCCCGTCACGCTTGATTACATCCGCTGGGCGCAGACGAACGTCACCGTGCCGTGGTTCGCCATCGGCGGCGTGAATCTGCAAACGCTTGAAGAAGTCCTCGCGGCGGGCGCGACGCGCGTGTGCGTCGTATCCGCCATCTTGAACGCGGATGACATCGCCGCCGCCTGCAAAAAATTCCGCGCGCGGCTGGCGTGAGTTCGGAGTTCCGCCTTTAGGCGGCGCGGCAGTCACGCGCTCCCGAACCGCCTAAAGGCGGAACTCCGAACGGTAAAAGTTCGCCGCGAAATTCTCCTTGTCGAAAGCCGCGCGCGCTGGCGCAATGAAGCTGCTTGAACTTCCGTCTACCAACGTTTGCTGCTTTTGTTTTGCTCGCGCTGCAAGCGAGCGCGCAACTGCAACTCTCCGCGCCCGTCCCGCTCAACCCTAGCAACGTCCAGTTCACGCTCGCCCACGCCAACCCCATTGCCCGCTACGCGCTCGCGCAAAGTTCCAACGGCTCGGCTTGGACGACTGCCGTGGTGGGCGCGATTGGGCAAACTAATTTCACACTGCCCAAACCTGCGAACGCCGCGTTGTTTTTTCGCGCGCAACAAATTACTTCGCTCGTGCCGCCCGTCGGCGCGATTGGTTTGATGAGCAGCGCGGACGTGAGCAACGTTCTCGCGCAGGCCATCACGCGCGCACGATTTTTTGTCACGAATGGCACGGCGACGAACGCGACCGTGGCCGTCGTTGACCGCGAAGGTTACGTCGTGGGCGTGTGGAGTTTTGCCGGCGCGTCCGCCTCCGCGCTCGATGTGTTGGACGCCATCACGAAGGCTGGCACAGCGGCGTTCTTGAGCAGCAAACAGGAAGCGCTTACTTCGCGCACCGCTGGCTTCATCGTGCAGCAAAATTATCCGCCGGGAATTTTCAACGCCGGTCCTGGTCCGCTCGTGGGGGTGAACTTCGCCAACCTTGCGTTCTCCGACGTGAACCGCTTCAAAAATCCCAACGTCGGTCGCGACCCGCTCAACGCTGACGGCGGCACGAATGGCGCAGCCATCGCGCCGCTCGCGCTCAACGCCATCTCTGGTCTGGCCGGTTCGCCCGGCGGAGTGCCGCTCTACAAGAACGGCACGAATCTCATCGGCGGCGTGGCGGCGGTCGTCACCGGCAAGCTGCCGATTCCCGCGCTCGCGGACATTCAAGTGAACGCTGCCTACGACGTGGACGAAGACGTCGCGCTCGCGGGACAAAAAAGTTTTGAACCCAACTCAACCATTCTTGGCTCGGTTTTGCTCGTCGGTGGAATTCGTTTTCCCTACTTCAACAGCACCACGACGCTCGGCGCGGTGGCGGCGCTCGGTTCGTTTGGCGATTCCATCGTGCCAGGTTTTCCGCTGACCAACTCGCCCTACGTCGCCTACGCCACGACGAATCTCGGCGGCGTGACCGGCGAACTGCGCGCGCCCATCGTGGACGATCCGTTGCCGGGACTGATTGACGGCGAGCCGCGCCTGACTTCGCTGGAAGTTTCCAACATCCTCGCGCTCGCTGCGCAGCACGCCGCCACGACGCGCGCTGGAATCCGCTTGCCCGCCGGTGTGGCTGCGCAAGTCTTCATCACCGTGGTCAACAATCCCAACTCGCCCGGCGTCGCGCCCAGTGTGCTCGGCACGTTCCGCACGCCGGACGCCACGATTTTCAGTTGGGACGTGGCGGTGCAAAAGGCGCGCACGGCACTTTATTTTTCGCGCAGCAATTCGCTGTTCGGCACGAACGCGGCGGTGTCGTCGCGCGCGGTGGGCTGGCTCGCGCAGGCGTTTTATCCGCCGGGTATCAATGGCAATCCGCCCGGTCCGTGGCTCGGCTTGCAGGAAAAATTTTCGCTCATTCCCGCCGGCGTCACGAATCCGCTCAACGGCGTCGCGTTCGCCGCGCCGCCGTTCACTGCCGATCCGAATTTGCCAAACGGCATCACGATTTTCCCCGGCGGTTTTCCGCTCTACCGCCACGGCAAACTCGTTGGCGCGATTGGCGTGAGCGGCGACGGCATTGACCAAGATGATTTGATCGGCGCGAGCGGCACGGTGAATTTCCTCCCGCCCAGCGGTATGATGTCCGATAACTTTTTCTACGGCGGCGCGCGTTTGCCCTACGCCAAATTCCCGCGCAACCCGTCGCTGTGAGTTCGCGTCATTCGCGAATGAAGTCAGTGAACCAACTTTCCGGCTCACACGAAAACTCTCGGCGTTCGCCGCGCCACTCGAAGCGCAACGCCCGGGCGTGCAACGCTTGGTTCGTGAAAATCAGCCGCGCTTGCTGCTCCGGCGTGAGGCGTCCCTGCGCGAGCGCGAGATACATATCATCTTCGCCGCCGTAAATTTTATCGCCGACGATTGGGTAGCCGTGGTGCGCAAGGTGGATGCGGATTTGATGTTTGCGCCCCGTGCGCGGCAACACGCGGAGGAGGGAGAAGTTGGTTGGTTGATGGTTGATAGTTGATGGCTTCGTGAAACGACGTTCGACAAAAAATTCCGTCGTGGCCGTCGCGCCGTCCGCGCGAACGCAATCTTTTACGGCGATGATGCTGGCTTCGTCTTTGCCGAGCGGCGCGTCAATCACGCCGTGGTCTGCGCGCACATGGCCGTGGACGATGGCGAGATATTCTTTCTCGACGGCGCGGGCTTCCCAAAGTTTTCCCAGCACTCCGGCGGTCGCGGAATTTTTGGCGACGGTCGTGACGCCACTGGTTTCGCGGTCGAGACGGTTGACCAAGTGCGCGTCCGCGCCGCCGAGATGCAGGCGGACGCGGCTGATGAGGCTGGAATATTCGTCGCCCTTCGTGGGATGACAGACGAGGCCGGCGGGCTTGTTAAGCACGAGCAGGTCGGCGTCTTCGTGAATGACGGTGAACAGAATTTGCATCGAGGAACGGGAGGATAAGGAAACGAGGAAGCCAGGAAATGATGAAACGCGGTGAGGGCTTTTTTCTTTTGCGGCGTGCAAATTTGCGCGTTACCCTGCGCCGCGATTCCATTGTTTATGAAAACCACCCCAACTCGTCAGCGCGCGTTCACGCTCATTGAACTCCTCGTCGTCATCGCCATCATCGCGATTCTGGCGGGGCTGTTGTTGCCCGCGTTGTCGGCGGCGAAAGAAAAAGCCAATCGCACCCGTTGCGTGTCCAATCAAAAACAACTCGGCCTCGGTTACCTCATGTATTCGGAAGATCATGACGGAGCTTTCCCGTTCACGCAGGCGGGCGGGAATGCGACTAATTTAATTCGCGGCGGCTACTACACGCGTTGGATTTGGACTGGCCCGGCGAAAATTAAAGTCACCACCGCGCTGGTCAATTGGGACAAGACCACCAACCGGTTCACTGATTTCGGGCTGCTTTTTCCAACGAAATACGCGGGCGGCGACGGCGCGATTTTTTTCTGTCCCAGCTTGAACGCCAAAAAATCCTGGCTCGGCTCGGCGGACTATGAACCGCTGCTGACTTCCGACGCGAACGGTAACGTCCGTGGCAGTTACCTCTGCAATCCTTGGGTCAACGACGCCGACGGAACCAACACCAGCGTAGCCGCCGGTGATAAACTCATGCGCGCCTACGCAAAGACCAGTCAGGTGACGAAGCGGAAAGTTTTCGGGCTGGATTTCATGGACGGCAACTCCTTCGATCCCGCCTCGGGACAACCCACGCTTACCAGCACCAACTTTGCCCACGCGCGCAACAAAGGTTGGAACGTGCTCTTCAGCGATGGCAGTGTGCTGTTCAAAAACAACAACGCCCGCGTGACCGCGGCCTACAAACTTGGTGGGTTCCCCGCGCCGGGCGTTGACCCGCAATACGACATCA